>CAVKUD010000127.1:0-8635 GCA_963659315.1 Senegalimassilia sp.
TGGTAGAGCACTTGACTTTTAATCAAGTTGTCCGGGGTTCGAATCCCCGATGTCTCATTAAGTATAAGGTTGAAAGTGTTGAAAAGTCAATACTTTCAATTTTTTTTGCATCATTTTAAGTGGGTTGACTATGGGTTGACCAAAGTTTCAAATCCTCTAAAAATCCCCCTTGCAAATTAACAAAATAAGTGTATCATATGTTGATGGTAAAATATTGAAAACAACAGGAGTATAAAATATATGAGTACACCAGCAAAAAACACAATGGATATGACCCATGGAACACTGTGGAATAAAATCTTGATTTTTGCCCTGCCCCTTGCCGCCAGCAGTATACTACAGCAGCTGTTCAACTCAGTAGATACAGCTGTGGTCGGACGGTTTGCCAGCAGCCAGGCACTTGCCGCAGTGGGAAGTAATGGCTCACTTATATCCCTGCTCATAAATCTCTTTATAGGAATATCCCTGGGGTCTAATGTGGTAATCGCCCACTATATAGGACAGGGAGCGTATAAGAATATACAGGCAGCAATACACACAGCAATCGTGGTTGCCCTTGCCAGCGGATTTTTCGTCATGATATTGGGACAGTTTATAGCCAGACCAGTCCTGCTTCTGATGGGAACACCGGAGGATGTGATTGACCTTGCGGTTTTATATCTGAGAATATACCTGATAGGTATGCCGTTTATTATGCTGTATGATTTTGGTTCGTCCATACTCAGAAGTACAGGAGACAGCAAGCGTCCGCTGTACAGTCTGATTGCAGCAGGAATAATTAACACCTTGTTAAACCTCGTGCTTGTAATAGGCTTTAAGCTGAGCGTGGCAGGAGTTGCCATAGCTACTGTAATATCAAATATGGTAAGCTCTGGAATAGTGATTTATTTCCTTACCCATGAGTCAGAGCCTATCAGGCTTGATTTGAAGAGGCTTGCAGTATCGTCAGGAGAGTTGAAAAAAATACTGCAAATCGGTATACCGGCAGGCTTGCAGGGAATGATGTTCTCTATAGCTAATGTGTGTATACAAAGCTCAATCAACAGCTTTGGCTCAGATGCTATTGCTGGTTCGGCAGCAGCACTCAATTATGAGTTTTTCTCATATTTTATGGTAAATGCCTTTGCACAGACAACTGTCACCTTTACCAGCCAGAATTATGGCGCAGGAGAATACGACAGGTGCAAGAAAATATTCAGGATAGGCATGATGTTTTCTCTTATATCATGTGGGCTTTTATCGGCGGTCTTTGTAATCGGCAGAGGATTTTTCCTGGGACTTTACTCGACGGATGCCGACGTGCTGGTGTATGCAAACCAGCGTATCTGTATAGCTACAACCTTAGAGCTGCTCACTTCAATCTATGAGATTAGCGCTGGGGCAATGAGGGGGCTGGGGCATTCCATGACTCCTGCGGTTATCACCTTTATGGGCTCCTGTGTCTTGAGATTAATCTGGATATCCACTGCCTGTAAGATGGTACACGAGTTCTGGGTGCTCATGATTATCTATCCTATTTCGTGGATTATCACAGGAATTGCCATGATGATTGCATACGGCATGTTGAAACGTAAGATATATAGAAAAAATATTATATAGTTGCAAAAACAAACCTAAAATAGTAAAATTCTATCATATGAAAACATATTATTATGAAGATGAACTAAATGATGAGTTTTCCGAAGCCCAGATTACACCAAAGAGAATTGACGCAAGCTACAACTATTCTCATCATGGTAATGGAAGATGGATGGCTCATGTTTTCTGGTATAGAATAATTGCAAGGCCCCTTGCGTGGTGTTATCTCAGGATAGCATTTGGTCATAGGATTGTGGGAAAGGACAAGCTCAAAAAGCTTGGCAAAGATGGTTTTTTCATGTATGGAAATCATACCAATCCTGTGGCGGACGCACTTATTCCATCGATGGTGGCATATCCGAAGGATGTATATGTGATTGTGCATCCCAACAATGTGTCTATGCCTGTACTTGGGAGTGTGACACCACACTTAGGGGCTTTACCTTTGCCTGATGATAGGGAGGCAACTAAGAATTTCCTCCAGGCGATAGGGGATGTGGTCAGGGAAAATAACTGCCTGATGATTTATCCGGAGGCACATATCTGGCCTTATTACACCGGTATACGTCCTTTTACGGACAGCTCTTTCAGGTATCCTGTGCAGCAGGACAAGCCTGTCATGTGCTTTACCAACACATACCAGAAGCGGAAATTTGGTAAAAAGCCTAAGATAGTGACCTATGTGGATGGACCTTTTTATCCGGACGAAAGCTTAAAGGGCAGGGATAAAAAAATGGCACTCCGCAATCAGGTATATGATGCCATGGTTTTAAGAAGTCAGGCTAATACTGTGGAAGTGAACAGATTTATAAGGAAAGAAGAAGCATGAAAAATATTCTCTTCTCAGGAAATGTGAAAGTGTTTGACGGGATGCTCACCTGTATGCTTTCGATTTTTAAGAGGACAAAGTCAAAGGAACCATACAATTTCTATATTTTTACTATGGATGTGTCCCATATTAAGCCGGACTATCTACCGGTGAGCGACAGTCAGGTGGAGTTTTTAAAACAGGTGGCAAGGGACTACAATCCTGACAATCTGGTTACAAAAATCGATGTGACAGACATATATATGGAGGAGTTTGATAACTGCCCGAATGAGAATGCCTACTGCTCGCCATACACCCTGCTCAGACTTTTTGCGGACAAGATACCTGAGATTCCAGACAAGCTTTTGTATCTGGATGTGGATATTTTGTTTAACAGGGAGCCAGAACTCTTGTATGATGTGGATGTGGAGGGCTATGAGTACGCAGCAGCCAGAGACCACTATGGCAAGTATCTGCTCAATCCAAATTATATAAATGCCGGTGTATTGCTGTTTAATATGAAGGAAATCAAAAAGACAGGACTTTTTGAGAAGGCAAGACAGCTGATTAAGACAAAGAAGCTGATGTTTGCAGACCAGGATGCTGTATACAGGAGCACTACTTCAAAGAAGATGCTTCCGCAGAAATACAATGACCAGAAGTTTTTACACAAGACTACAATCGTGCGTCATTTTTCAAAGCGCCTGTTTTATCTGCCATATCCCCACACTGACAATATCAAGCAGTGGGATGTGAGCAAAATCCACAGGGTCTTCAGATATGACCAGTTTGACGATATTTTGTTTGAGTATATTTATTTAAAAAGAAAATTCGAGATTGAAATAGGGGGTTAAAATGCTAGTTCCGATATTTTTTGCCTGTGATGAAAAATTTGTAAAATTTACAATGGTTGCGATTCGTTCAATTATTGCGAACGCATCAGCAGAAAACACATACAAGATTCATATTCTCCATATGGGAATATCAGAGCCGACCCAGAAGAAAGCCACAGATATGGCTACGGAAAATGTAGATATTGAATTTGTGGATGTCACTGAAAATATGGATAAAATCAGGGCAAAGCTGCCAATCCGTGACTACTACACAGCTACAACCTACTACAGACTTTTTATACCTGAGATGTATCCTGAGTACAGGAAGGCTCTCTATATCGACAGCGACACAGTTGCCTTAAAGGATGTGGCAGAGCTCTATGCGGTTTCTCTGGGAAAAACCTATGCTGGCGTGTGCCCTGACAGGGTGGTAGCCCAGACTGACATCCTCGGTGATTACACTGAGAAGGTCTTAGGTGTGAACCGTGACCATTATTTCAATGCCGGAATCATGCTTATGAATTGTAAGCAGTTCAGGGAAAATCATCTGCTGGATGAATTTATAGAGATGCTTGGAATCTATTCCTTTGTGGTGGCACAGGATCAGGATTATCTGAATCTTATCTGCCAGGATCAGGTCACATATGTAGACCCTAAGTGGAATGCCCAGGTGTTTGGAGAGCTGGCGTGTCCTATAAGTGAGGTGGGAATCCTCCACTACAATATGGCGGCTAAACCATGGCATTATGAGGACTGCCGTCTGGCTGAGTATTTCTGGAAATACGCAAAGCAGGTGTCTGAGTATGATGCAATCCATGAGGAGATGGAAAACTATACTGAGGAGCAGAAAAAAGAGGACAGCATGTCTGGGGATAAGCTTATTGAACTTGCTGTATCTGAGATAAACAATGAGGACAACTACTTAAGGCGTATGAACAAGCAGGCTGGAAAGTCTGAGGAAAAGCTTGCTCTTATCAAAAAGATGGAGCAGATGGAACGTGAGGGACGTTTCTCGGAGGACTGCGATGTAAATCCGCCGGCACCTACACTCATGCCTGAGGACATAAACTATCTGCCACACAGTATTACAAGCGCCATGCAGACCAAATACGCCTTTAAGTTTGCCAGATGGTTTGTAAATACTCTTATAAAGAAGAAACAGCTCATAATCAAGGAATATAAGGGGATTGAAAATATCAAGGCTGTAAAGGATGGGGCAGTCATAACCTGTAACCATTTCAATCCATTTGACAGCTTCGCCATCACACTTGCCTTTGAGGAGGGCAAGCTGAATAAGTACAAGTTTCACAAAAAGAGAATGTATCGTGTCATCAGAGAAGGAAACTATACGGGATTTCCTGGTTTCTATGGCTTTTTGATGAGACACTGTTACACATTACCTCTCAGCTCAAACTTCAAGACTATGGAGAAGTTTATAACAGCTGTGGACTCAGTGCTGCAGAAGGGACATTTTCTTCTGGTATACCCAGAGCAGGGCATGTGGTGGAATTACAAGAAGCCAAGACCATTGAAGAAGGGTGCTTTTACATTTGCAGCTAGAAATAATAAGCCGGTGCTTCCAGTATTTATCACCATGGAGGACAGCAATATCCTTGACGAGGATGGCTTCTATGTGCAGGAATACACAGTGCATTTCTGTGAGCCAATCTATCCAGACCCTGAGAAAAAGCGTGCAGTGAACGCAAAGGAGATGATGGATAAGAACTACGAGGCATGGAAAAAGGTCTATGAGGAGACCTACAAGATACCTCTCACATATTCATGCCCTGATTCAATGGTGGTAAATCGTTAAAAAATGATTTGACAGCGGCGTAACAAAACTGTATATTAGTATGTGCGCAAAACAAAGCGCACATATATGCGGAATTGTCGGAATTGGCAGACGAGCGAGATTTAGGTTCTCGTGTCTTATGGCGTGTGGGTTCAAGTCCCACATTCCGCATTGATGAACATGGGGCGTTGCCTGTGATGCAGTAAAGTGTTGAATAAATTACAGATTTATTCAAAAAAATGTTGACTACAGCAAAAATATGTTGTAATATAGCACTCGTGTTCAGGAAAACACTGAATGGGCTTGTAGCTCAGCCGGTTAGAGCGCACGCCTGATAAGCGTGAGGTCGGAAGTTCGAGTCTTCTCAAGCCCACTAAAAAAGTCATCAGCATATGCTGGTGACTTTTTTTGTATGCCAAAGCCTGCAAGGGAAGCTGACTGCTGTAGGTTTGGTTGGTGGCATTTTTTGTATAGATGCGATTAGCATCCATCTGTCTTGCGCTTAGGCCATTCCTTAATCCGGCTCTCGTACTGTTCGTTAATCCAGTCCACAGTCTGTTCCTTGCCCTCCTGGGTAAAAGGAAAAGTAATATCCGTCTTTAAAGAATCATCTGTTAAATCAAAAATAAATGGACCAGGCCATACCCAGGCGTGAAAGACAGGGTCGCCCTTTTCCTCCGGAGTATCTTCGGTTGCTTCCTTTATAATGACGTCCTCCCTTTTGATGAGAAAACGCATACCGCCCATCCAGCCGGTGTAGGAAGTCTTCTTATAGTAGTTTAAATTTAAAGCGTCATCGTATGTGAGCATAAAAGCCTCCTGGGTGTATTTATGTGGTGGGCGGTGCGCATATCTAACTTGCACATGCATTCCACGCATTAGGTTGTGGAGAATCAGATGGCGTGTAGTGTATTTCCCAGAAAAAATATGAAGGCAGCCACGGGAGCGAATTGCGGATAGGGTGTGATGAGATTGTAAGCATCACCATTGCCGAGTATTCTGGAACCCCGTGGCAGTTCATATTGTTTTCTGGGAAACAACTACACACCATCTGATTATACAGACTGCGAACGTGGAAAGCTTGCGCAAGTAAGATATGCGCACCGCTTGCTACATATGTAAATAATGTTACGTTTATTATACCATATGCGTTCGGGTAGCTAAATACTTATTACCGCAATTTCCCCACAACCTAAAAAGGAAGCTGCTCCACCCACCCCCACCACTTAATAAAATATACTAAAGCACTAGGATTTATTTAAATAATTATGCATAGTTCCATAGTCACAAAACCCTGCATAAAAAACATCAATCCCTGCATAAAAATAAAAAATATCAAGCAGACAACCCTAAAACTGAATAAATATGCGTGAATTTACCCCGATAAAGTTATATTGACAAATCAGATTTGGCGTGTATAATAGTAAAAGAATTGTTCGTGCCACACAGACAATTGTATTTTTAAATAAGGAGTGCAATGGCAAAGGCGCCATTGGACTTTTTTGCATTATTTAAGAATTTAACAGGTTAAACTGTTAAAGATATATTTCTATAGGAGGAAATTATTATGAAAAAGAAACTGGTTAGCGCTATGTTAGTTCTTTCTATGTGCTCAAGCTTAGTAGCATGTGGAAACAGCGGCGCAAACGACGACGTTGTTGGTACAGAATCTACTGGTACAGAGACAGCGTCAGCAACTGATGGATCAGGAGAGAGTGAAATCTCTATGCCTGATGGATATGATGCAACATCATCATCAATCTATGATGAGCAGCTTGGTGACTTCTACTCAGCTTATCAGACAGCTCTTGACACAGAGGATATTGATGAGAGATTTGCACTTGAGGCTATTGCAGAGGCAAAGCTTATGGAGTCAGCAGTTATGGTTCCAACACAGACACAGGGTGGCGGATATGCTATCAGCCGTGTAGTACCATACACAGCTCCAAACGTATTATGGGGAAATGACTATGAGAGATATCACAACACATTAGTTATTGACTCAGACAAATTCATTACAGCAGCAGACAGAGATGTAATGAAAGAGAAGTACAAAGAACTTAAAGGAACTGGAACATATGTAGACTGGGTTAAGGGATACCTTGCAGACCAGGGATATACTCTTAAGGATTCATATGCTCTTACATATACAGCAGACCCTGTAACATGGGATGCTCTTAACACATCACTTTCAGCAGACTCAGAAGCTATCATCAATACATATGATGGACTTATGGAGTATGATGAAGAGGGCGAGCTTCAGCCAGCACTTGCTGAGAGCTATGAAGTATCAGATGATGGACTTACATACACATTCCACATCCGTCAGGGTGCTGTATGGGTAGATTCTCAGGGACGTGAAGTTGCAGACGTTACAGCAGACGATTTCGTAGCTGGTATGCAGCACATGATGGACTGCCAGGCAGGCCTTGAGTACCTTGTACAGGGTGTTATCGTTGGTGCAGACGCTTACATCTCTGGTGAGACAAGTGATTTCTCAGAGGTTGGTGTAAAGGCTGTTGATGATTACACACTTGAGTATACACTTGAGAAGCCTACATCTTACTTCATGACAATGCTTGGATATGGTGTATTTGCTCCAATGAGCAGATCATACTATCAGTCACAGGGCGGTAAGTTTGGCGTTGAGTTTGATTCATCTGCTTCTGATTACACATATGGAAAAGATGCAAACTCTATCGCTTACTGTGGACCATACCTTGTAACAAGCACTACAGAGAAGAACTCAATTGTATTCGAGGCAAATGAGTCTTACTGGAACGCAGATAATGTTACAATCAAGAAGATTACATGGATCTTCAATGATGGAACAGATGCTACAAAGAACTACAACGATGCTATAGCAGGAACTGTTGATATATGCAAGCTTACAACATCAGCATTAGAGCTTGCTAAGAATGATGGTGTATTTGATGAATATGCATATGTTTCATCAACAAATGCTGCTTCTTATTCGTCATTTGTCAACCTTAACAGAAATGCATACTACAACTTCAATGACAGCTCATCAGCAGTTTCAACCCAGTCTGATGAGGAAAAGGCAAGAACAAATCAGGCAGTACAGAACGTACACTTCCGTAGAGCTCTTGCAATGTCATTTGACAGAGGACAGTACAATGCAGTTTCTTATGGTGAGGATCTTAAGTATAATGCAGTACGTAACTCATATACACCAGGAAACTTTGTATCTCTTACAAAGGATGTAACTGTTGAAATCAATGGTGAGGAAGTAACATTCCCAGCTGGAACAAACTATGGTGCTATCGAGCAGGCACAGATTGATGCTGATGGTGTTAAGATTACAGTATATGATGAGAATTCAACAGCTGACCAGCAGTCAGACGGATTTGATGGATGGTACAATGTAGACAATGCCCGTGAGGAGCTTGCACAGGCTATCGAAGAGCTTAAGGCAGATGGTCTTGAGATTACAACAGATAACCCAATCCAGCTTGACCTTCCATATCCATCAGCTGACGAGTTATATACAAACAAAGCTAACGTATATAAGAAGTCACTTGAGGAAGGACTTGAGGGACTTGTACAGGTTAACCTTGTAGATTGTAATGATACAACAACATGGTTATATACAGGATACTACAC
>CAVKUD010000128.1:0-8598 GCA_963659315.1 Senegalimassilia sp.
CATCTATCATATCTCCAAAATCAACAGACTTTATAATCGCTATTATAGATTTTGTCATACAGACTTTAAGTCGTGAAAATGTTGCTTCTATATCCACAACATCTGCTTTTGCGTTTTCAGCATCAAATACGTATAACATAACATATCCCTCCTTGGGCTTTTCTTTGTTATAAACACTCGCTGGGTGGTGGAGTGTTTTCAGAAAGCCCTTATTGTTGTAAATCTATTAAAATAAATCAATCGTTTTTTTCTTTCGTCTTTTCAAAATCAATCCCAAACTGTTGCATCCTGTAAACTTCATCATTCATTAACTGCGCTATCATTGATTTTAATCCCATTATGTCGCAATCTGCCAGTAAATTCATATAAGGAGTTCTCTTATCCTTCGGAATAACAAAGGGAGCATAGCCATTCTGTAATGCCAATTTGTTTATGAGAACCCGACCAGAACGGCCATTGTCGTCAGTGAATGGATGGATTCTTTCATACCTGATATGAAAATCTGCCAAATCATAAATGAAATCATCCGATTTAAAGGATGTGTATAAAAGCTCATTCATCAAACGTGGGACATCCGCTGCTTCAGGTGGCATATGCTCAGCACCAGCTATAAATACAGAGGTTGTCCTAAATCCGTCAATATCATTTATATTCTTATTGATTATCTTTCCGATATGCTGAATACATTCGATGGTCATATCCTCATACAAATGCCGAAAAATATAGTCCATCGCATACTTCAAATTGATTGCTTCATACAATTCTCTTGGCTTAACATTCTGCAAAGTATCATCAGACGAACAATTAAAAATAATCTGATAGGTTTCATAATATGATAAAGTATTGCCTTCAATGGCATTTGAATGATATACACTCCTCGTTATAAAATCCTCAAAATATTTATCATTTCTTCTTATAGAGTTAACTAATGTTTTATTTTTAATGCTCATCAGAACCATCCTCCTGCACTAAACTCATATTTGCTTCTTAACTGTATCTTGCGCTGCACTTCGTAGTATAAATCCAAATCGTATTTTTCTGTCTTAATACAAATATCAATATCGCTTGTGACATTGCATAGCATTGTAATCGAGCTATTATGCACTAATTATAGATTATAATTAACCTTTACATTATAACAGACCAACATATTTAATTCAAATACGCTATCCTTTCCTTCATTAGGCTTTCCTTTGTAACTCTACCTCTCCAAAACCCCAGTATAATTATTCAACACATCATCCGGCTGCACAGTATTTGAAACCATAGACACATCAAGCTTATATACGACTCCATCGTCCCCGACATTCCCATGTACAGGTACATATCTGTCAAAATAGACATTTGTCTTTTTCTCAGTTGTAATTACAATCGCTATATAATCCTCAGTGGTTATCAATTTATAGTACACATCCTCATCTGGAAAGGACTCTCTTGCCCTGTCCAGCATATCAGCATAATTATAGTAGTCTGATTCTGCGCCAAGCGGCTCCGCAATTTCCTCAATGGCAGACTGCATTTGGGCAAGCACCTGGGCTGTCCTCTTTTCATCCTGACTGTTTTTAATCGCTGATTTAACAGTTGTGCCTAATATGATGAATGCAACTACTATTGTCATGCAGGCTGTGCTGATTCCAACTGTGGTAAAAAGGCGATGCCGCTTCTCCCTGCGTTCACCAGTTGTAAGCTGTGTATTTGCAAATGCCCTTACAAGCTGCTCTGGATAATCATTTCCATAGGACATAAAGGCATCTGCTGTATCACACTCAGGGTAGAGCTGATAGATATAATTTTCGGAGCAGAATTTCTCCACCCTGTCATAGAATTTATTATACCAGCCTACATAGATTCGCCTCTTCACGAAAAAGACAATAAGTGTTATGGCATAAATTGCAAACAGACTTATGAATAAAAAAGCATCCCAGCTTCTTTCTATATGAGCCGCTTCCGCCTCAGACAAGGTCGCCACAAGCCTATATGAATTACTGTCACCAGCCTCTTTCATCCAGTAGGTTGTAAATCTATCCCTGTATTTATAGCCCGTAGGGTCGATATTTAGCTCCGCCAGAGTATAGATGACATGCTCTCCCTTGTTAGGATTTTTCACTGACACACTCATGCCATCCTCCTGCACAACTGCGGTGACAGCTTTTGCCTTGGTCAGCTTATATCCTGTTATGCTTTCAAATGGGTCATACTGTGATATAATAAACGCCCACATGCACGGAACAAGAAAAAGCACGATAATAACCCGCAGGAGGCTTTTCCAGACATTGTATTTCAGAGATTTTGTGATAAAAGCCTTTTCCTTGGCAGGTATTCCAGGCAGGGAAAGGTACCATGAAGTGAGCTTTTCCCGTTTTTCTTCCTTGGCATTGAGTTGGTCTATGTTAAGTTCATCACGGCTTTGGGTTGTAAAGCTCATAAACGGTGTTCTCCTGATTTCTATTTAAAATAAATATCTTTTAATTCCTTAACCTTCCAATAAAGTAATTGATTATGATTAAAATGTTTAAAGTGGCATGTGTCATTTTTACATTCATTACACATATTTGCAATTAAACACTTGCTAAGTGTGCTTTTGTTATATGGAATTAAATCTGACAATATTTTAGTAGCCAATACTTCTTTGCTCTCATAATTATCTTCTGGTTCAGGCACTTCAATATTAAAAATACTTGAATTTAATATATAAGATTCAAAACTATCCCAATCAATAAAGCAGGCTTCAAGCTTATTTATTTTTATACTATTTATGATTCCTGGATATTCAAATCCGATTGCACTTTTATCAAATACAATGCACACTTTACTACCAGTTGCAAATGTTTTGATATAATCTTTTATTTTTGATTTTCCGCCAGTCTTATCGCTTTCAGAAGCTTTTGCATATGTGACATTAATATCACAATCTCTAAATACATTTTGTAAAAATTGCATTCCGCTTCTTGAGTCTTCACAAACTATATGATTTATCCTGAATACGTCATAAGGTATGGTGTATGCTCTATCAAAAGTATGATATTGTCCCGATGTTTTCATCTTGTAGATACAATCAAGTGATACAGACTTAAAACCAAGTGTGACATCCCTGCTGATTATAATAAAATAATTCTTAGAGTTTTCTAATATGGTGGCAGCATCTTTTCTATGCAATAGAGGACTTGACTCATCCAGAAAGATGATATAATCCTTTAAAGCATATAAATCATCGATGCTTAGTCGTCTATCTGTTTTCAACAAATTATATCCTGAGCATTGTACAGCACTATTGTCTAAATCATATGTTTCAACGATATTTACTAATTCCGTTTTTCCAGTACCACTGTCACCGATTAAAAGATTATATTTCTGTGTAATAGTGAATTCATATTCGCATCGTCTGGTTTTTAAATGGACTTCAGGCATTCCCCTACACACCTCCTATAATCATCAATAGTAGAAATTTGTTTGCCATTGTCTAAGCAGACAGCATCGAAATCTGAATCAAACTCCATAATATGTGACAAGCAGATTGTAATATCCTTCAATTTTGAAATCTCAATAATCCACTTTGAACAATTATCGCCACATGCTGTTGCCCATATTGTTCGGTCATCCTTCAACATTAAAATCAGTGCCTTGGCTCCACCTGAAATATTGGTTGGTGGTATTTTACCAAGAACAGGGCTGTCTATTATTCCGTTTGAAATGACAGTTGATTTGTCAACGTCCAGGATGATTTGCTTTACCAGCTCATCCTCAAACCATTCATCCTCATAATTCATATTAAAATAATTATCTATATAAATGAGCACATCTTTTGTTTTATTAAATGTTATATAAAGCATGTCCCCCTCCTATCTCTGTATGCCTTTTAAACGAAAGCATATCATATAATATTATACCAAAAGACAACACCAGTTTCTACTCTTCTCTTAATGTACAAAAGGCTGAGAAAACTCTCAGCCCTTGCTATTTTATCGTCCCGTAACTATACATATAGTGCATACTATTATTGCTGCTATTACCCAACAGATTAAAACAGTCAGTTCTCCTTTTAAGTCATCTTTACATTCTATCATACCCTCATCTAATATCTCAACACGTTTCTCTCCATTTTTCCATATCCAATAGTTGACCATGACTTTTTTATCAATTATTTCTATACCTCCAGATTTAGATGAGTAAGGTACAGATATCGCTCTGACTATGTCATTTCCCAATTCTACATCAACTATAAATTCCAAAGTTGAGCCTTCTTGAATTGTGCTTATAACACGGCCTGTTGTTCTTATTTTCTCAACTTGTTTTTTACTCATTATTTTCCTCCGTATTTATTAAAATTTCAATATTTATATATTTGAAAAATCAAACTAACTAGCCTTGTATTTCACCTAATAGTACACCGACACCCTCTTCTGCCCCGTAACAAGCCTATCCGTCACCACCGTAAACTTATGATATGTTCCAGTCTCAACCTCCTGATAGACGCTCGAAGACACATCCACATCCATGGTGTCCTTTCCGCAATCCAATTCAGATGTATCTACACGCACATAGTATGTTACCTCAGACTTGTTGGCGCTGCTGTTATGTCTTTCCTTGGTATTGTATCCGCTGTCGGCTGAAACAGGTGCGTTTTTTGATACTATCAAAAGCTCTCTGGTTTCTGTCACTGAATCTGTTACCAGAAACTTCCTGTAAATAAAAGGCGATACCAGTGCCAGGACTACAACCAGCAGTATTATCCATGAAAACATTTCTTTTCGCTTGGTTTTCTTTGACTTATAAATGTCTCTTTTCATAACTTTTCCTCCGATGTAAGTCGCATACAAATATTATAGCAAATGAGACATCTTAATTCAATTAGAACAGCTTACCTGACCTCAACCCTGCCACTGGCAGCTCCTCTTGACGCATGACAACTGGCAGGTTTTCCTACATACTTTGGTATCAAAAAAGGACAGCCACTGCCATCCAGTAAACTATCCTTTTCCTGCTTCAAATCTCTGTTTTTTTATTATAAAAACGCATAATCCTAAAAAACGGTTTTAATTTTCAAGCTAAACTATATTAAAACAACAAAAATTACTCATTAATATCAATAACCTTACCATCTCTCCAGATTCTCTCCAAATCATAGAACAAACGATCCTCAGAAGAGAAGAGATGAACGATAATATCCTGATAATCCATAAGTATCCATGTAGAGTTTGAGTTTCCCTCTACCTGCTTTGAATGAACGCCATTTTTGTACATTGTCTCATCCACTATATCCTGCATAGCTGCAAGCTGGTTTGGGTTAGCTCCTGTTGCGATAATGAAGTAGTCTGCTATTGTCGATACCTCTGTGATGTCGATTACTGTGATGTCTTCTGCCTTCTTATCCTCCAAGGCATGTGCTACCTTTTTTACTAAATCCAATGTTGCCATCTTATATCTCCTCTCTGAATTGTTTATAGTATTCGTAGGTTAACTGAGTGGTTGGGTCGATTGCTCCCTTTTTGCTATTCAAAAAGTGCAGCGTATCATATAGTATTTCAGCCACGCACCTGTCTAAATCGTGAAATGCAAGCTGTCGTATCTCTTCAAGCCTTGGTGCCTCACAGCGCTTTGGTTCGATATAGTCTGCCACAAATATGATTTTGTCAAGCAGGTTCATATTTGCTTCGCCTGTAGTGTGTACCTTGATGGCATGGAGTATATCTGGGTCTGTCACACTGTAGATTTCCTCTGCCAGTACAGCTCCAAGCTTGGCATGTAAAAGTCCTGGATTGTCATGCTCTACTGTGCTTACAAGGACATGGTGCTTCTCGCACAAATCAAGCTTTTCGGCATTTGGTATGCACTTTGCGCAGTCATGCAAAAGTCCTGCCAGCATTGCCTTGTCTATGTCATAGCCATAAGCCATAGCCATACAGCCTGCTGTATACATGACCCCCTTTGTATGCTCATATCTGTCCTTATCCAAAGCTTTTTTTAGTTTTTTACGAATTTCTACTACTTCCATTTTACTTCTGCTCTGCCTCGATTAGTATAATATTTAGTATAAGTTTTTATCCGAAATATATTTCCTTACATTTGCATTAAGTAAAGTATCAAGCGCTGGTGAAGCAGCTGACTGCTCTTTAATTATGCTTCTGATTTCAGATGATGCTGCGTCATATTTTGGACAGCTGCACAGCTTAATATTGCAGGGAAATAATCTGCCTATGGCTTTAATCTTCTCTTCCATCTGCTTCTTATCAAAGCTCTCCCTTACAACCACAAGAATCGTACACTTTGAAGCTATTATCTCAGGGTGATACCATTTATCAAAATAATCCAGTGAATCCCCGCCCATGATGAAATACAAATCATCATCAGGGTGCAGCTCCTTGTATTTTGTAAGTGTCTTGTAGGTATAGCTGCGCTCGTCAAAGCTATTTTCAAAATCTGATACTTCCAGATAAGTGTATTCCTCCGTCGCCAGACGACACATCTCATATCTGTCCTCAAAGGAGGTCATCTGACTTTCGTCCTTATTGGGTGAATGAGCGGCTGGCATGAGAATAACCTTATCCAGATTAAACTCTCTATATGCACAGACAGCCATATTTATATGACCCTTGTGTATCGGATCAAAGGACCCTCCTAATATACCGATTCTCATTGCCTGTGCTTACTGTGGAAGCTTTATCTTTGGATTTTTCTTTGCTTCACGGTAAAAAATCATTTTCTTTCCGATTACCTTTACAACTGTTGAGTGAGTTCTCTCTCCGATTACAGTGGCAATCTCCTTTGGATCATCGATACAGTTCTTTAAGACAGCTACCTTAATCAGCTCTCTCTTTTCGATTGCATCATCTAAGGCAGAAATGATTTCTGGTGTAAGCGATGCCTTGCCAATCTGGAAAATTGGGTCTATTGTATTTGCTAAGCTGCTTAAATATGCTCTCTGTTTGCTTGTAAGATTCATATACTTCTCCTTATCAACCTTTACTTATAGTAATCAAACTCATGACCATACATTCTGACTGTATCGCCATCCTGTATGCCTCTTGCCTCTAATTCTTTAAGTATTCCCTGCTCCTTCATAAACTTCTGGAAGAAGAGGAAGCCCTTCTCTGACTCGATATTTGTGTAACCCAGCATCTTGTCAATCTTTGGTCCTTCCACTACAAAGGCTGCATCATCCGCCCTCTCAATAGTGTAAGGCTCGTCCTTAAAGAACTGGAGTGCAGGGTCAAATTCCTGCTCGTATACAGTGACTTCCTTTGGACATTTTGCAAGGAGGTTCTTTACCTCATACAACAATTCTTTTACTCCCTGACCACTGACTGCTGAGATAGGAAATACCTTGATTCCATCCTTCTCAAACTCAGCCTTAAGTCCTGAGATTATCTCATTCTCGTCACCGTAGATAGCATCTATCTTGTTTGCGGCGATAACCTGTGGCTTCTTTAAAAGCTCTGGGTTATATGCCTCTAACTCTTTGTTGATTGCCTTTATATCTGCGATGGGGTCTCTGCCCTCTGTTCCTGCGGCATCTACTATGTGTACCATGACCTTTGTACGCTCTATATGGCGTAAAAACTCATGTCCCAATCCGACACCCTCTGATGCCCCCTCGATTAGTCCTGGTATATCAGCAATTACAAAGCCAAATCCATCCTCCATATCTACTACACCCAGATTTGGCTGCAGTGTGGTGAAATGGTAATTTGCAATCTTTGGCTGGGCATTGGTTACACGGGAGAGAAATGTAGATTTTCCTACGTTTGGAAAGCCTACAAGTCCTACATCGGCAATCACCTTAAGCTCTAACTGTACTTCTATTTCTATTGCTTCCTGGCCTGGCTGGGCATATTTTGGAGCCTGCATGGTTGATGTGGCAAAATGCTGGTTGCCTAATCCACCACGGCCTCCCTTTAAGACTATCATACGCTTGTTATCACCAGACATGTCTGCGATAACCTTGCCTGATTCTGCATCCTTTATGACAGTTCCCTCTGGAACCTTAAGGATTAAGTCTTCACCATTTTTTCCGTGACAATTTTTCTTGCCACCCTCCTGACCTGGCTGGGCTGCAAATTTTCTTCTATGTCTATAATCTGTTAATGTGTTTAGTCCTTCGTCTACCTGGAAGATAACGTCTCCGCCCTTTCCTCCATCTCCGCCGTCTGGACCGCCATCTGGCACATATTTTTCTCTTCTGAAGGAAACGTGTCCGTCTCCGCCTTTTCCTGATTTAATAATGATTCTTGCACGATCTGCGAACATTTAGTATCACCTCATGAATGATAAACCGAACCTGCTATTTGCAGCTTCTGTGTATGCATAGCAACAAAAACCCCGGCTTAATAAAGTCGGGGTTTCAACAAATCTTATTCGTTAACTACTGGATATACGGAAGCCTGCTTTTTATCTCTTCCTGATCTCTCAAATCTTAATACACCATCAACTAATGCGTATAATGTATCATCTCCACCAATACCAACGTTTGTACCTGGATGAATCTTTGTACCACGCTGTCTGTAAAGGATGTTACCAGCTTTTACGAACTGTCCGTCTGCTCTCTTAGCGCCTAATCTCTTAGACTCAGAGTCACGTCCGTTCTTTGTAGAACCAACTCCC
>CAVKUD010000129.1:0-8582 GCA_963659315.1 Senegalimassilia sp.
GCATTAAGCATTGTTTTTCCATCTGCCATAGTGCTTGTGGATATAGGAATTCTTATACTTATGGTGGTAAACAGCAGAAACTGGCAGAGCTATATGATGCTTCAGATTTTTACCATACTGCTCAGCATTATTCCTCTTGTGCTGATAGGGGTTGGTATAATAAAATGGAAATACATGGCACTTATAGCCATGGGCGTATCGCTTTTTATTTTCCTTGGCACACTGATAATAGGTGACAAGAGGGCAAGAAACGAACTGAAACGGAGATTTCATGTATGATAGAACATTTTAGAACGCAGCTTAAAGCACGTTTGGATGACAACTCACACATGTTTGAAGATAGTGAAATTGGAAAATACAATCCAGAGCTTGAGGATGATATTGCAGAGGCTGATGATGGCAGGCGCAGTGAAGAGGATAAGCTGCATACTGGATTTAAACATGGAGCAGACAAGACATCAGGTGCAGAAGCAGAGCATGATGCAGATGACTCAGCAACCAGCATGAAGGGGCGCATAGTGGCAAGCCTTATGGGGCATATCACAAATGATCTTGCCATTGGCAGATTCATCAAGTCAGGTGAACTCAGAAAGCATGTGTCAGAGCCTGTATGGCTGGTGCCTGACTGCTTTACAATGACGGATATAGACATGGGAGATTTTACCATGAAGCTTCTTGAAGCAAAGGAAAATCCAAACACTGACAGGGTGATTTTACAGCTCCATGGTGGCGGATATGTAGGAAGGGTCAGAAATGCCTACTATGTATTTGCAGGACTATATAATGAGGTAAGTAAGGGCTGTGCAGTGCTTACACCTGATTACAGGGTGGCACCAGACCACAAATATCCAGCAGCCCTGCAGGATGCAATAGCATCATACAAATGGCTCTTAGACCAGGGCTATAGCGGAGAGCAGATAATTGTGGCAGGAGACTCAGCAGGAGGCGGTCTTGCAATGTGTCTTACCATGTATCTGCGTGACCACAATATGCCGATTCCAGGTGGTCTGGTGGCAATGTCTCCATGGACTGATCTGACAGCTAGTGGAGAGTCATACGAGACCAATTATGAGTGCGATCCCTTGTTTGGAAACACAAGAGAGAGCCTTATATATCTAAGCGATTATGCTGGCGACCATGATAAAATGGACGCATATATATCACCGCTTTTTGGTGATTTCAGACAGTTTCCACCTATGCTTATTCAGGTAGGCTCATTAGAGATGCTCTTATCTGATTCGGTGGATGTAGCGGCGAAAGCCAGAAGTCAGGGTGTAAAGGTACGTTTGTCTGTATACGAGGGCATGTTCCATGTATTTCAGATGGGCTATCTTAATATACCAGAGTCCAAAAGGGCCTGGGCAGAAGTTAAAAAATTTCTGGAAGTAATAAACGAATAGACATGAAGGAGGTATAAATATGTCAACACCACATAATGAAGCAAAGAAGGGGCAGTTTGCAAAAACAGTACTTATGCCAGGAGATCCACTCCGTGCAAAATTTATAGCAGAGACATTTCTTGAGAATCCTGTACAGGTAAATGGAGTCAGAGGAATGCTTGGATATACTGGAACCTACAAGGGCAAAGAAATCTCTGTAATGGGTGGAGGAATGGGTATGCCAAGTATCGGTATTTACTCATATGAGCTTTTTACAGAGTATGATGTGGATAAAATCATCCGTATCGGCAGTGCAGGAAGCTACAGTGATGAGCTTAAGCTCTATGATGTAGTGCTTGTGACAGGTGCTGTAAGTGAGTCCACATACGCAAAGGTACAGTCAGGCTATGAGGAGGATATTACATATCCATCTAAGGAACTGACAGACGACCTGAGAAATGCAGCAAAGGAGTTAAATATTCCTGTAAAAGAGGGATACACACATTCAAGTGATGTATTCTACAGACAGCCAAGCGATGCTAAGCCTACATACTGGGAGAAGCTTCGTGATGAGAGAGGATGTCTGTGTGTGGAGATGGAGAGCTTTGCCTTATTCCACAATGCGAATGTAACTGGTAAGCAGGCAGCTTGTCTTTTGACAATTTCGGACAGTTTTGTATCACCAGAGGTTACTTCGGCTGAGGAGAGGCAGAACTGCTTTACAAATATGATGAAGATTGCGTTGGAGATGGCGTAAATCCAAACTTCCCACTCAATACATAAAAATAATCGGATACTATACAGTTGTTTTACAGAAAACAATATGAACTGCTGCGGGGGTCCATTGCACTAAGCAATGAAACCCATTTGCAAATTTATGCAGCCTATCTCGCATAAATCCCGCAGCTAACTTCATATTTTTTCTGTAAAATACACTGTATGGCATCCGATTTTTAATACCTACAATGTGGGAAGTTTCCACCACTCTTACTTTGCACTGGAATTCCCCGTATAAAGCTGATAGTACTTGCCCTTCTCCGCAATAAGCTTATCATGGTTTCCACGCTCTATAACACGTCCCTGCTCCAATACAATAATGCAGTCACTGTTTCTTACTGTAGAGAGCCTGTGAGCAATTACAAAGGTTGTTCGTCCCTTCATAAGCTTATCCATACCATCCTGTACAATACGCTCTGTTCGTGTATCGATTGAGCTTGTTGCCTCATCCAGAATAAGCACTGGTGGGTCTGCTATAGCGGCTCTTGCTATGGCAAGGAGCTGTCTCTGACCCTGGCTTAAGTTTGCACCGTCTCCTGTGAGAACTGTGTTGTAGCCATCTGGCAGCTGTCTGATAAAAGTATCAGCGTTTGCAAGCTTTGCTGCTGCATATACTTCCTCATCTGTTGCATCCAGCTTTCCATAACGGATATTATCCATTACAGTAGCTGTGAAGAGGTGTGTGTCCTGAAGCACGATACCCAGAGAATGTCTCAGGTCGGCTTTCTTTATCTTGTTTATATTGATTCCGTCGTAGCGGATTTTTCCATCCTGTATATCATAGAAACGGTTAATCAGGTTGGTGATTGTTGTTTTTCCTGCGCCGGTTGTACCTACAAAGGCAATCTTCTGACCTGGTGTGGCATACAAATCTACCTCGTGAAGGACTGTTTTTTCTGGCACATATCCAAAATCTACACTGTCAAATACCACATCGCCTGTGAGCTTTATGTAATCAACTGAGCCGTCAGCACTGTGTGTGTGCTTCCATGCCCAGAGTCCTGTA
Source organism: Senegalimassilia sp. (assembly GCA_963659315.1). Classification (GTDB taxonomy): domain Bacteria; phylum Bacillota; class Clostridia; order Lachnospirales; family Lachnospiraceae; genus Roseburia. The sequence continues at coordinate 3,163 of CAVKUD010000129.1, forward strand.
TGCTCTGGGGTCTCTGTGATGACGCCGTTCTCTTCTTTGGCATTGACCAGGGTTACATAGCCGTCGTCTGTCTCGACTTCCTCATCTAAGAGTTTGAAGATTCGCTCGCATCCTGCAAGTGCCATTACGATTGCGTTAAACTGCTGGCTGACCTGTGAGATTGGCATGTTAAAGCTCTTGTTAAAGGTCAGAAAACTTGCAAGCTTACCAAGAGTAAGCCCTGCCAGTCCTGAAAGAGCCATGATACCACCCACCATAGCGCAGAGTACATAGCTTAAGTTTCCAATCTGGGCATTTATAGGTCCGAGCAGACTTGAGTACCAGTTAGCATGGTAGGCACTCTCAAAGAGCTTCTCATTTAACTCGTCAAACTGCTCGATGCTTTCCTCCTCATGGGTAAAGACCTTGATGACTTTCTGACCATTTAACATTTCCTCGATAAATCCGTTTACCTGTCCCAAATCTCTCTGCTGTGACAGGAAGAACTTGCTTGATGAGCCTGCAAAAATCTTTGTCAGGAATATCATTGCAAAAACCATAAACAGGGTGAGGACTGTAAGTGGCACATTGAGTCTTATCATTGATATAAGCACCATGATTACAGTAATCGCAGAGTTTATCATCTGTGGTATACTCTGGCTTATGAGCTGTCTTAAGGTATCAATATCGTTTGTGTATACAGACATTATGTCTCCATGTGAATGAGTATCAAAATATCTGATTGGCAAATCCTGCATGTGGGTAAACAGCTCATCTCTCATACGCTTGATGCTTCCCTGAGAGACATAAATCATTAATTTATTGTAGACAAAGGTACTCAAAACTCCGATTCCGTAGAATATGGCAACACGTCCCATAGCATGTAAGAGCGGTGTGTAGTCAGAACCGCCATTTTTAAGCAATGGTGTGATGTAATCATCTATCAGAGTCTGCATGAAGAGAGTACCTTGAACGTTTGCTATAACGCTTACAAAGATACATATTATTACCACAAGGCAGTGGAACCAGTAATTTTTTAAGATAAACTGCATTAATCTGCCAAACAGTTTTCCTGGGTTATTGATTTTAGGCTTTGGTCCCTGTGGTCCTCTTGGTCCTGGCATTATGAAGCACCTCCTTCGTCAAAGTCTCCGCCACCATTGGTCTGTGAATCGTATACATCACGGTAGATGGCATTATTTTGTAACAGCTCTTCATGGGTTCCGAAACCATCAAGACGTCCATCATCCAGGACGATGATTCTGTCAGCATCCATGACTGAAGATATTCTCTGGGCAATTATAAGCTTTGTTGTGCCTGGAATAGCTTCCTTAAGGGCTGCCCTGATTTTGGCATCTGTAGCTGTATCTACAGCACTTGTGCTGTCATCTAATATGAGAATCTTAGGCTTTTTGAGAAGCGCTCTGGCAATACACAGACGCTGCTTCTGACCACCAGATACGTTTGTGCCGCCCTGCTCGATATAAGTATTGTACTTATCAGGGAAGCTCTCGATAAAGTCATCGGCACATGCCATCTTGCAGGCATTTATACATTCCTCTTCAGTGGCGTTTTTATCGCCCCATCTTAAGTTGTCAAGTATTGTGCCTGAAAAGAGGACATTCTGCTGTAATACCACAGATACCTGATTTCTCAGGCTGTCCATGTCGTAGTCCTTTACGTTTTTTCCACCTACATATACAGCTCCGTCATTCACATCGTAGAGACGGCTGATTAGGTTTACAAGAGAGGACTTGGAGCTTCCTGTACCACCTATGATACCGATTGTCTCACCTGACTTAATATCAAGACTTATATTATCAAGCACAGGTGCCTCAGCATGGCTTGAGTATCTGAATGTGACATGGTCGAATTTGATGTCTCCGTTTGCCACGTCATATACAGGATTTTCAGGGTTGTGCAGAGTGCTTTCCTCATCTAATACCTCACATATACGGCGGCCAGATGCCAGTGACATTGAAATCATAACAAAAATCATAGACAGCATCATAAGGTTCATCAGGATATTCATACAATATGTAAGAAGTGCCATCAGGTCTCCTGTTTCAAGGGAGCCCCCTACAACCATATGGGCACCAAACCAGCTGATTAAGAGTATACATGCGTAAACTGTAAACTGCATGGCTGGGGAATTGTATACTACAAGACTCTCTGCCTTTACGAAAACATCATAGATATTTTTTGATGCCTTCTTGAAGCGGTTCTTCTCATAATCTTCCCTGACATAAGCCTTTACAACACGGATTGCTGATACGTTTTCCTGAATACTCTCGTTTAAGTCATCATATCTCTGGAAGGCTGAGTCAAAATACTTCATAGCCTTTTTACATATGAAGAGAAGCAGACCACCAAGCAGGATAACCGCTGCAAGATATATCGATGCAAGCTGTGGGCTGATGAAAAATGACATAGCCATTGCACAGATTATTGATGCAGGGGCACGCATTGCCATTCTGAGAATCATCTGGTAAGCGTTCTGGATGTTTGTAACGTCTGTTGTCATACGGGTGACAAGTCCTGCTGTGGAGAATTTGTCAATGTTTGCAAATGAGAAAGACTGGATATTTCTATACATAGCCTTTCGCAGGTTTTTACCAAGTCCCATGGCTGCCTTGGCACCATATTTGGCACCCAATGCGCCACAGAGCAGGGAGAATAAAGCGGCAACAATCATCCATGCACCCATGACATAGATGTGCTTTGTGTCGCCCGCATTGATACCATCATTTACGATGGATGCCATAAGCAGCGGGATAATTGTTTCCATGGCAACCTCAAGCAGCATAAATATGGGAGTCACAATGGATGCATTACGGTATTCTTTTACCTGTGCGCCTAATGTTTTAAGCATTTACATTCCTTCTTTCCTTATTATATTTGTTGCAAGTTACAAAAAATAACTTGATTTTTAATAGTTAGTGTGCTAACAATATGATATTATATGCAGGATGTATTTTAAATGTCAATCATATTTTATTATGGTTTATAAAAATTTTAGCTGTTATACATTCAGAGAAACTGCTACTGGCAGATTAGATTGGTATATGCCTGCGGAGCGCAGATGTTGTTGGAAAGAATTATATCAATAGACATATAGTATATTCGTCAGAAAGAAGAGGAAATTATGGAGTTTATTCCAGAGAGAATGATAGGGCATAAGTTAAGGATGGTTCACAATTCGATAGACAAGTTTTTTGACAGGCGTGGAACCGAGGAGACGAAAAAGATTCCCAGGGGGCAGGTTATGATAATACATTATCTGATGGAGCATCCTGATGAGGAGGTCTACCAGAAGGATATAGAAAAGTTTTTCTCAATCAGCGGAGCCACAGCGACGAATATGATAAAGGGTTTGGAGAAGGCAGAGCTTGTAGAGCGTGTGGCAAACGAGCATGACGCAAGGCTTAAGAGGCTTGTGCTCACAGAAAAAGCCATTGTGAGAGAGCAGAAAATCAGAAAAATAGTCATGGAGCTTGAAGAGGGAATGGTCAGAGGATTTACAGAAGAGGAAATATCTATATATTGTGAGTTGACGGACAGGATACTACAAAATCTGGACGATATGAACCACAACATATGCTCTAAAAAGAATACAAAAGATAAATGAAATATTTGTGTAAATTATCCAAAGGCATTGTAAATCAAGGGTTTGCAGTGCTTTTTTAGTACCATGGTACGAGAAAAATAAACGCTAAATATAGAGAATGAGAATTGACAAAACCACAATATCTTGTATAATCTATTTTAGAAATTAAACCTAGCTCGCGACAGAAATCGCCGCGAGCTATTCTATGCAATAAACCGGGAGGAATGTTTTGGATGAAAATCATTAAAAGAAGTGGAAGCGAAGCAACTTTTACAGTGGACAAGATTATCGGAGCTATTAAGAAGGCAAACGATTCTGTAATCGACTATGAGAAGCTCACTGACGAGCAGATGGAAGAGATTGCGGAAAACGTGGAGACTGCCTGCGAAAATATGAAGCGTTCACCTAGTGTTGAGGAAATTCAGGATATGGTGGAGAACCAGCTCATGAATAAGCACGCTTTCACAGTAGCACGTAACTATATCACATATCGTTACAAGAGGGCTTTGGTGCGTAAATCTAACTCTACAGATCAGCAGATTTTAAGTCTTCTTGAGTGCAATAATGAGGAAGTAAAGCAGGAAAATTCTAATAAGAATCCTACAGTGAACAGTGTTCAGCGTGACTATATGGCTGGCGAGGTCAGCAAGGATATCACCAGAAGATTCCTTCTCCCAGAGGATATTGTGGAGGCACATGAGAAGGGACTCATCCATTTCCATGATGCAGACTATTTTGCCCAGCATATGCACAACTGCTGTCTTGTCAACCTTGAGGACATGCTTCAGAACGGAACTGTCATCAGCGAGACCATGATAGACAGACCAAAGAGCTTTTCTACAGCATGTAATATCGCTACCCAGGCGATTGCCCAGATTGCAAGCTCACAGTACGGCGGACAGAGTATTTCACTTGCTCATCTGGCTCCATTTGTACAGGTCAGCCGTGAAAAATTCCGCAAGCAGGTAAGGGCAGAGTTTGATGCAATCGGCCTTGAATATGATGAGGAAAAAGTAAATACAGTGGCAGAGCTTAGAGTCAAGGAAGAAATCAACCGTGGAGTCCAGATGATACAGTATCAGGTCATCACACTTATGACAACAAACGGACAGGCTCCATTTATCACAGTATTTATGTACTTAAATGAGGTTCCAGAGGGACAGACCAAGGACGATTTGGCAGCAATTATTGAGGAGATGCTGCACCAGAGAATCCAGGGTGTTAAGAATGAAAAGGGTGTCTATATCACACCAGCTTTCCCTAAGCTTATCTATGTCTTAGAGGAGGACAATATTACAGAGGGTTCAAAATACTGGGAGCTTACAAAGCTTGCAGCCCAGTGTTCTGCGAAGAGACTTGTTCCAGACTACATTTCAGAAAAGGTAATGAAGGAATTAAAGGATGGCGATGTATACACATGTATGGGCTGCCGTTCATTCCTTACAGTAGATAGATGCTCACCAGCAGTAGGAAACGTGGCAAGAGCACGCAACTATGTGGAGGGCAAGAGAAAATACTACGGCAGATTCAATCAGGGTGTTGTTACAGTTAACCTTGTAGATGCAGCCTGCTCTTCAGGCGGAGACGAGAAGAAGTTCTGGGAAATCATGGACGAGCGTCTTGAGCTGTGCTACAGAGCTCTTATGTGCAGACATAAGAGACTTCTCGGCACACCATCAGATGTGGCACCAATCCTGTGGCAGAACGGAGCACTTGCAAGACTGGAAAAGGGCGAGGTCATTGACCCATTATTATTCAACGGATACTCAACAATATCCCTTGGATATGCAGGACTCTGCGAGTGTGTACGCTATATGAAGGGAGTATCACACAC
>CAVKUD010000130.1:0-8550 GCA_963659315.1 Senegalimassilia sp.
TATTATAACAGGACAGGCATGTCCAGGTGGAAAGCTGGCTGAGACCTATCCATACAGATATGAGGACACTCCATCAGCTGCATACTATCCTGCAAGGGAAAAGGGCAGCGAATGCAGGGAGGGGCTGTATATAGGCTACCGCTATTATGACACTGTAAATAAGGCTGTCAGATACCCATTTGGATATGGCTTATCCTATACTGCATTTTCCTATGATGATTTGAAAATCACAAGGGATGGAGTATCCTTTGAGCTTACAAACACAGGCTCATATGATGGGGCTGAGGTCTGCCAGCTCTATATCGGCAAAAAGAACCAGAAAATTTTTGCCCCTGCAAGACAGTTAAAGGGATTTGCAAAGGTATTTCTCAAGGCAGGAGAGACAAAGAGGGTTTCAATAAGCTTTGATGATAAATCATTCAGATATTATAATACAAAGACCTCATCCTGGGAGATAGAGGGTGGCAGCTATGAAATCTATGTAGGAGCCAGTGTGGCAGACATAAGACTGACTGGCAGCATAGATATAGAAGCCTCAGAGCATGGCAGGGATAATCCATATGAGGGTCAGACTGAGGAGCTTAAGGATTATTATTCAGGTCAGATAGGAAATGTGCCAGACAGGGAGTATGAGCTGCTCTACGGAAAGCCTCTGCCAGACCTGAGCTGGGATAAATCAAAGGGGCTGGATGCAAATGATGCAATCTGTCAGATGTACTATGCCAGAAGCCTTATTGCAAGACTTGTCTGGAAAATTTTTACGCATATAAAGGAGAAGAGCGAGAAAAAGGGCAAACCAAATCTCAACATACTCTTTATATACAACATGCCATTCAGAGGGCTTGCCAAAATGACAGGTGGAGCAATAAACAGCCAGATGGTAAAAATTATTGTAGCCTGTGTCAACAGATTTAGAAAATAATGAAATTAAATATGACTTTTTTGCATTAGCATAATAAAGTGTGCCATAAGTCTTGCGCTGATACGTAGATTTATGGTACATTTTTATTTAAAAAGGGAGATTATGAAAAATGAATGAATTTTTGGCAACAGTCGCTCAGGTTAATGATGTGATTAACAACTTTGTGTGGGTCAGGATTGGTCTCATCCTTCTCTTGGGAACAGGTATTATAATGACCTGTCTCACTGGATTTTTCCAGGTTTCCCACTTCAGACACTGGTGGAAACACACTATTGGCGAGCTGTTTAATAAGGACAGCGACTCAAAGGACAAGTCGGACAAGCACAATATTTCACAGTTTCAGTCCCTGTGTACAGCCCTGGCTGCCACAGTGGGAGTGGGAAATATAGCTGGTGTGGCATCCGCAATAGTGGCTGGAGGAGCTGGCTCGATTTTCTGGATGTGGATTGCAGCCTTTTTTGGAATGATGACCAACTACTCCGAAAATGTGCTGGGAATTTATTATAGAAGGAAAAACGCAAGAGGGGAATGGTGTGGAGGCCCTATGTACTATCTGAGAGATGGCCTGGGCAAGCACAAAAACTGCAAGACTCTGGGAGCTGTTCTGGCGGTGGCATTCTGTATCTTCTGCCTGTTTGCTTCCTTTGGAATCGGAAACTTATCACAGAACAACACTATAGCAGTTAATCTCAATGCTGCATTTAATATCCCTACCTGGGTTACAGGAATCGGAATTGTGATTGTTGCAGCCCTTGTGATTATAGGCGGAATCAAGCGAATTGCAGCAGTTACAGAAAAGATTGTACCCTTTATGGTAGCTCTCTATATGTTAGGTGCTCTCATTATATTTTTTGCAAATATCCAGAGCGCAGGGCTTGTGTTCAAGAGCATATTTGGTTGTGCCTTCGGTATCAAGGCTGTAGAGGGAGGCTTTGTGGGAGTCACTGTAAAGAGCGTAATCACATGGGGCTTTAAGCGAGGCGTATTCTCAAATGAGGCTGGGCTTGGCTCATCTGTAATGGTTCATTCCTGCTCAAATGTCCGCGAGCCTGTCCGTCAGGGAATGTGGGGAATATTTGAGGTCTTTGCAGACACAATCGTTGTGTGTACATTGACAGCCTTTGTAATCTTATCATCAGGTGTGGTTGACCCTGCTACAGGTACAGTGCTTGTCACAGGTGCAGATGGGGTGGCACTGGAAAAAACAGCATTGGTTGGAGCTGCCTTTTCAACAGTTTTCGGAAAGTTTGGAACAGGCTTTATCGCTATAGCAGTTATGCTTTTTGCCTTTTCTACAACTCTTGGCTGGAGCGTGTACGGAAGCAAGGCGTGGGAGTACTTATTCGGACGTAAATCAGTAATCGGCTACAAAATATTTTTCGTATTGATGTGCTTCGTGGGACCACAGCTTACATCCTCACTGGCATGGGATATATCTGACACCTTTAACGGAATGATGATGATTCCAAACCTTATCGGTGTGCTGGTGCTCTCGCCAGAGGTCTATAAGATTACTAAAAATTACATAGCAAGACACATTCACGGAAAGGATGAGAAGCCTATTCTCAGCAATTTTGATGATGTGCAGAAGGATATGGAGAAAATATTGTAATGGTATATGTTTTTTGCGCTTTCTATGGAGAGTGCAGTCAGTTAATAAAGCATTATAATTTAAAAAAGCGTCAGGCTGATAAATATTACAGATTTGACGTATTTGAAAATGAAGAGCAGCCTGTCAGAATAATACTGACAGGGCAGGGAAGTGTGATGGCGGCGGCTGCGGTAAGCGGCGCCGCATCATTTTTTGGAATAAACCAAGATGATGTTATTATAAATCTGGGAACATGCGCAGGAGATTATGAGGCGGGAAAGGTCTTTATCTGCAATAAAATCACGGAAGCGGCGACTGGCAGGACATTTTATCCTGATATGATTTTAAGGAGCAGCCTGTCGGAGAAGGAGCTTGTGACAGTTCCTACTGCAATTCGGAAACCCATACATAAATATGCAGACAGGGACTCTCACAATACGGCACTGTACGATATGGAGGCGGCTGCCATATATCAGGCGGCAAATCTGTATGTGGGTCCTCACAGGATGGGCTTTGTCAAGGTAGTATCTGATAATGGAGAGATAGAGGGGCTGACACCGGATTTTATTAGACAGCTTATGACGGAGGCAGTGGATGAGATTGCCTCATATGTGGATATGTTTGTGACGGATGCTTTTGACAAGCTAAATAGCGGAAAAAATAACAGCATACAGCAACAAACCAATCAACTCTGTAAAGACTTGCATTGTTCAAAAGTCATGGAAAATCAGGTCAGGCAGTTGATAAAGTACCTCTCCCTTGAGGGTACAGATTATATGACATACATTGGCAAGCTATATGACGAGGGCAAACTGCCAGCCCACGATAAGAAAAACGGAAAGGTCTGTCTGGATGAAATCAAACGAGAATTACTCTAGCTTTTCCCATATCTATATAGAGGAAAAGGTCAGGGAAAATCCAAGAACAAAGAGAATACTTGAGCATTTTCCAAATGCAAACAGGATATATATAAAGCATTACAAGGATGTCTTTAACAGAAGCAGGCAGAGCGTGACAGCCCAGCACAGGTCACAGGCTCTCATCATAGCAGAAAAGACAGGGGCGAAAATATACAAGGGAGCACCAGTCTGCCAGAGCTTTGGAAATGAATATTTTTATTACACATCATGTATGATGAACTGCGTGTTTGACTGTGAGTATTGCTATTTAAAGGGTATGTACCCATCTGGAAATATGGTGATTTTTGTAAATCTGGAGGACTACTTTGCAGAGCTTGAGCAAATCTTAAAAGACCACCCTATGTATCTGTGCGTCTCCTATGATGCAGACCTTGTGGCATGCGACAGTCTGACAGATTATGTGGAGGAGTGGGTAGAGTTTACCCGCTGCCATGATAAGCTCACTATAGAAATCAGAACAAAAAGCGGCAGGCAGGATATATGGGAAAATCTTGAGGGCTGTGACAGGACTATAGCTGCATACACGATTTCGCCTGACACCATTTCAGCCAGATATGAGCATTATGCAGGGACACCATCTGACAGGATAGGGGCGGCAAAAAGTGCCATGGATAATGGCTTTCCAGTCAGACTCTGCTTTGACCCCATGATATATTGCAGGGACTGGAAAGAGCAGTATGATAAATTATGTCAGGAGGTTTTTTCACAGCTTGACGCCTCAAGGCTCTGGGATGTGTCGGTTGGCAGCTTCAGGATATCCCAGGATTATCTCAAAAAAATGAGACGGGAGGAGCCTGAGTCAGCCATTGTGAATTTCCCATATGATAATGTGGATGGATATTACCAGTACCCTGAATATCTGAGGAATGAGATGGAAGGCTTTATGGTGGAGAGACTGGAGAAATATTTGTCGGCGGATAAAATTTTCAGGTGGTAGTGTATGATTACAGTAAAAATGTTTGAAAGAGAAGATATACAAAATGTTATAGAATTTGAATATGAACTAAGAAAGCAGGAACCTGATACATATTACTGGGAGCCTGACGAAAACTATGTGAAGCAGTTAGAGGAGAGCTTTTCTGATGAGCGCTTTAATACAGCGGTTTCACTTGTAGCTTACAAGGATGAACATGTAGTTGGAAGGATTGATGCGTCTCTAATCAGCAGCAGAAGTGATGCCAGTTGTTTCAGTGCCTATCTGGACTGGATATGTGTTTTGAAAAATGAGAGGCATAATAAGGTGGCGCAGGAGCTTCTTGATGGATTGAGGAAAGAGCTAAAGAAGCAGGGGGCAGGACTGTTAATTGCCCTGATGGCAAATAACGATGAAGCACAGCGGTTTTATCGCAATGTAGAAAATGCTTCAATTCACGATACTGGTATATGGATGGATATATAGGAAGCTTAGATGCAGGACTGATATTGTACAGCTATACTATGAACCATAGAAATTGTTGTTGCTGATGACATACAGGGCGTGGCAAATGAGTAGAGATATAGAATTGAGATTAGAAAGTATGAAGGAAAACAAAATGCAGAAAAAAGCTCTGGTGACAGGGGCTTCATCAGGTATAGGGCTTGCGATTGCAGAAAAGCTTGTGAAGGAGGGCTATGAGGTCTATGGGCTTGGGCGTGACTTCTCCAAGTCTGATAGGAAACTACAGGTTGACTTAGACACAAATTTACAAGTAGATACTGATTTACGAGCGGACATAAATTGTAAGGTGGATAAGCTAAATGTTGATGAGCCACACATGAATACTCATTTTCATAAAATAACCTGTGATTTATGCAACACTCAAAAGCTCATAGAGACTATTCAGTCTATAAACAAAGACCACGACATCAGCCTCCTCATCAACAACGCTGGTGTCGGCTATTACGGTCTGCATGAGGAGCTGAATCCTCAGAAAATCAGCCAGATGGTCAGGACAAACCTTGAAGCCCCAATGATTATTACCAATCTGCTGCTTCGGGATTTGAAGAAAAATTCAGGTATAATAGTGAATACCTCATCTGTGACCGCAGAAAAATCAAATCCCCATGGCTGTGCCTATGGTGCCACAAAGGCAGGATTGACCAGCTTTTCCCACAGCCTGTTTGAGGAGGCGAGAAAGTATGGGGTAAAGGTCATAAATATAGAGCCAGACATGACCGCCACAAACCTCTACCGCAATGCAGACTTTAATGCGGATGAGGATGTGGAAGCAAGGCTTTTGCCGGAGGAGATTGCTGACGCAGTATGGTATGCTGTGAATCAGAGAGAGGGGCTGGTGGTGACAGATATAGTAGTAAAACCGCAGCTTCATAGAATAAAGCGTAAACCAGTCAGGTGAGAAAGGGCAGGAGAGTAAATGCCACAGGATAAGAAGTTAAAATATTATGATTTGATGGAGGATCTCAGAGCCAAAATCCTAAGCGGAGACATAAGACCGGGAGATAAGCTGCCATCAGAGAATGAGCTTACAAAGGAATATGGAGTCAGCAGGCAGACTGTGCGTAAGGCTCTTGAAATATTGGGAGAGGAGGGTCTTGTCTATGCAGAGCATGGCAGGGGAACCTTTTGCAGCCTGATGCTGCCTCCCTCTGGAAAAACCCATAATATAGCAGTTATCACCACCTATCTGACCGACTATATTTTTCCCCGTGTGGTGCAGGGAATCGACCAGGTCATGACAGAAAATGGCTACAGCATAATCCTTAAAAACACTAGGAATTCCAGAACCATGGAAGCGAAATACCTGGAAGAACTCTTGCAGAAAAATATAGACGGACTCATCATAGAGCCGAGCAAGAGCCAGATATTCTGCAGACATCTGAACTTGTATGAACTTTTGGACAAGTATCACATACCATATGTTTTTATACAGGGCTGGTACAGCCATCTGGAGAACAAGCCACAGATACTGATGGATGACAGGAAGGGTGGCTATATGATAACCAACTACCTCATATCCCATGGCTACAAGGACATAGTGGGGGTATTTAAGGCGGATGATATACAGGGGCAGGAGCGGCACAAGGGCTACATCCAGGCCTTGCAGGAGGCAGGAATCATCTACGACCCTGACAAGGTCATCTGGTTTTATACCGAGGACAGGAAGAGTCATCCCTATGATATGATACGTGAGATGGCAAGAAATCGGGAAAATAAATATTTTGACTCAGTCGTTGCCTACAATGACCAGACAGCCCTCTATATATTGCAGGCACTGGAGGCGGAGGGGCTTAAATGCCCTGAGGATGTGGCACTCACTGGCTTTGATAATTCATCCCTTGCAGAGGCGTGCATGGTGCCACTTACTACCATAGCCCATCCCCAGGAGAAGCTTGGCAGAATGGCAGCAGAGCTTCTGCTAAAGCTCATGGATGGAGAAGAGATGAAGGAAAGCAACAGAATCATGATTGAACCTGAGATTGTGGAGAGAGACAGTGTGGGCTGGAAAACTGTTTAGACCATGGGTGAAAACAAACATAAAATACAACTTGTATTCATATGCGTACAAGTTGTATTCTTTTTATATAAAGGAACTTATATAAAATTAAAGGGAGGTTATTATGTTAGCAGTAAAAAATTACAAGTTTTGGTTTTGCACAGGCTCACAGGATCTCTACGGAGATGAGTGCCTTGCAAATGTAGCAGCACACTCAAAGGAGATAGTTGCAAAGCTCAACGAGTCAGGGGTGCTTCCATATGAGGTAGAGTGGAGACCAACACTCATTACAAACGAGCTTATCAGAAAGACTTTTAACGAGGCAAATACAGATGATACATGCGCAGGTGTAATCGTATGGTGCCATACATTCTCACCAGCCAAGTCATGGATTCTTGGATTAAAGGAGCTTAGAAAGCCTCTTTTACATCTTCATACACAGTACAATGAGGAGATTCCATACGATACAATCGACATGGATTTCATGAATGAGAACCAGGCAGCCCACGGAGACAGAGAGTGGGGACACATTGTAACACGTATGGGCATTGAGAGAAAAATCGTTGCAGGACACTGGTCAGACCCAGTTGTTCAGGGCAAGATTGCATCATGGATGCGCACAGCAGTAGGTGTTGTAGAGAGCAGCCACATCCGTGTAATGAGAGTGGCAGACAACATGAGAAATGTTGCTGTTACAGAGGGTGATAAGGTAGAGGCACAGATTAAGTTCGGCTGGGAGGTTGACACTTACCCTGTAAACGAAATCGCTGAGTGCGTTGACTCTGTATCACAGTCAGATACAAATGCACTTGTTGACGAGTACTATGACAAGTATGACATCCTGCTTGAGGGCAGAGACCCAGAGGAGTTCAAGAGACATGTTGCTGTTCAGGCACAGATTGAGCTTGGTTTTGAGAGATTCCTTGAGGAGAAAAATTATCAGGCAATCGTCACACATTTTGGTGACCTTGGTTCATTAAAGCAGCTTCCAGGTCTTGCAATCCAGAGACTTGAGGAAAAGGGCTATGGCTTTGGAGCAGAGGGTGACTGGAAGGTTGCCGCTATGGTCAGACTTATGAAAATCATGACAGCAGGCATGAAGGACGCAAAGGGTACTTCAATGCTTGAGGATTACACATACAATCTGGTAAAGGGCAAGGAGGGAATCCTTGAGGCTCATATGCTTGAGATTTGCCCATCAATCGCAGATGGTCCAATCAGCATCAAGTGCCAGCCACTTTCTATGGGTGACAGAGAAGACCCGGCAAGACTTGTATTTACATCAAAGACTGGTGCTGGTATCGCTACATCACTTGTTGATTTGGGAGACAGATTCCGTCTGATTATCAACAATGTAGAGTGTAAAAAGACAGAGAAGCCAATGCCTAAGCTTCCAGTAGCTACAAACTTCTGGACACCACAGCCAGACCTCTACACAGGTGCTGAGGCATGGATTCTTGCAGGAGGAGCACACCATACAGCTTTCACATATGACCTGACAGCTGAGCAGATGGGTGACTGGGCTGCTGCAATGGGAATTGAGGCTGTATATATCGATAACGATACTACAATCAGAAACTTCAAGCGTGACCTTATGTTGGGAGACATTTTCTATAAATAAATTTATCAATAATAGATATAAGAAAGGAAACAAAGATGAACACATTAGAGCTTCAGAAACAG
>CAVKUD010000131.1:0-8531 GCA_963659315.1 Senegalimassilia sp.
TTTTCTATTATATCTGCTTCTCCTTCTGATACTGCATGCCCATTATAAAGAGGAAAAACTCGTCAAAGACCAGACGTTTTCTGGCTTCAATCAGGGCGTCCATGCTGTCAGGAAAATGAATCTGCTTTATGGCATAATTGTAATCACACAGGGCATTTTCCGCCTTAATTCCTGCTGGCAGATGGTCAGTAAAGAGCTCCTCGTCATTTAAGGCTGTCCTTATGGTCTTTGCAATCAGATTGTTTGACACCTTGGCTGTGAGTGGGTATATGGGCTGCAGTGTGTTCTCTATAGCCGAATACTTTTCGGGAGTGTAAATCTCTGGATGCTCCATGGTATATTTTCCAGAGCCTATCCTGATTTTGCCGTAAAACACAAAATGCTTTCCTACTGCAAGCTCATTTTTTATATAGGGCGCCCTGAACCACACAAGCTCTATTATGTGCCCTGCATTTCCAATATGAAGTACTGTGATTGACATGCTTCTGGTCTTTTTTACCACAGCACTTGAGGTAATGATGGCATGGATGGCATACATATGCCCCTCCTCAAAGCCATCAAACTCATTTATGTCTTTGATTTCAGGAAAAAGTACATAATTTCGGGGAAAATGAAGGAGTATATCACCTACGGTGTATACTCCTAATTTTGTAAATGAATCTTTAGTTTTCTCCCCTATTCCCTTTATCTCGGTGATAGGTGAATTAATATTCATATTTGCTCCTGTTATTCTACGGAAATCACAAAGTAGTAGATTGGCTGTCCGCCATCGTTTATCTCTACCTCTAAATCAGGATATTTCTCTCCAATAAGGGCGCCGATTTCAGCAGCAGCCTCCTCGCTTGAATCGCTGCCATAGTAGATGCTCACGATTGCAGAATCCTCATCTACCATCTGGTCAATCATATCCATGGTTGTATCCTTTAAGTCTTTTCCAACAGAAAGGATAGCCTTGTCGCCGATTCCCATATAGTCATCCTGCTTGATAGTCTTTCCATCAATTTCAGTGTCGCGGACAGCGTATGTCACCTGACCTGTCTTGACATTTTCAATCTCTGCCATCATTGTGCTCTTATTCTCATCAGCAGTGTAGTCTGGGATAAAGTTTACAAGGGCTGTAATTCCCTGTGGAATAGTCTTTGTAGGGATTACGATAATCTCCTTGTCCTCAACCAGTGAAGCTGCCTGGTTTGCTGCCATAATGATGTTTTTATTATTTGGAAGAATGAAAATGTGGTCTGCATTTACTTTCTCAATAGCAGTCAGCATATCCTCTGTGCTTGGGTTCATTGTCTGTCCGCCCTCAATAAGGTAGTCGACACCTAAGCCCTTAAAGATTTCATTCATTCCCTCGCCGATAGATACAGATATAAATCCCATATCCTTGCGTGGCTCATCCTGTTTTGGCTCCTCTGCCTTTTCAGCCTCCTGAGCCTTTGCAAGTTTTTCAGCGTCCTTTATAAGTCTCTCCTCGTGTTCCTCACGCATATTATCAATCTTGATTTTGCTTAAAGCACCGTGTGTAAGGGCTTTCTGGATAGCAAGACCAGGATCATTAGTATGTACGTGGGTTTTAACGATTTCATCATCAGCTACAACCACGATTGAATCACCTAATGACTCAAGGTATGCCTTGTATTCTCCTACTTCCTTGTCAGACATTGGTCTGTCAAGCATTATGATAAACTCAGTACAATATCCGAATTTGATATCAGCCTCTGCTGTTGCCTCTACCTTGGCTGCATTTCCTGTGCTCTCTGTCTGAAGTGCAGAATAGTCAATCTCTTTGCCGTTTAATGCGTCCAGACATCCCTTAAGCACCTGCATAAGTCCCTGTCCGCCTGAGTCAACTACGCCTGCCTGCTTTAATACAGGAAGCATCTCTGGTGTCTGGCTTAAGACATAGTCAGCATGCTTGATGATTTCCTCACCAAATACGCATAAGTCATCTGTCTCATCTGCTATTTCAAGTGCCTTATCAGCTGCCCCCTTGGCAACTGTGAGGATAGTACCCTCCTTTGGCTTCATAACAGCCTTGTAAGCTGTCTCAACAGCCTTCTGGAATGCTTCACATACTATAGAAACATCTAACTCATCATATGTCTTTATAACCTTACAGAAGCCTCTGAAAAGCTGTGAAAGGATAACACCTGAGTTTCCTCTTGCACCTCTTAAAGAGCCTGAAGAAATAGCCTTTGCCAGCTCTGCCATAGTAGGGTTTGAAAGCGCATTAACCTCTTTTGCTGCTGACATAATAGTCATTGACATATTTGTTCCTGTGTCTCCGTCTGGAACAGGAAACACATTAAGTTCGTTTATCCATTCTTTTTTGGAATCTAAGTTCATTGCTCCTGCAATAAACATCTTAGACAAGAGCTCTGCATTAATACTTTTGACTTCCACTTAATTAATCCTCCTTAATCAATCACACGAACACCTTCAACGTAGATGTTTATCGTTTTGATTTTTAATCCAGTAAAAGATTCTACCTTATACTTTACAGTTTCAATCAGGTTTTCTGATACTGTGCTTATGCTGATGCCATAAGAAATGATTACGTGAAAATCAATATTGATTTCGTTATCAGCATCAATTGTTACATTGATTCCATGATTAAGGTAATCTTTCTTTAAAAGCTTTACGAGTCCGTCCTTCATATTTACAGCAGCCATTCCAACTATTCCGAAGCACTCAACGGCAACAGAACCTGCGTATGTCGAAATAACGTCCTCATCAATTAAAATCTGTCCTAACTGGGTATCCATTTGTCCCTTCATAATCAAATACCTCCAACAATTTGTGACGTAGATAATGTTATTATACCCAATTTTGTATAAAAAGCAAATATTTTTATATTTTGTTCTTGCATTATTAATTCCAATCTGATAGAATACATTATGTTGTGAGCTCATGTTCTATATTTTGAGCTTAATGAAATGCAAGGAGGTGCAATAATATGGCAAAATGTGCAATTTGTGAAAAAGGCGTTCATTACGGAAACAACGTAAGTCATTCTCATAGAAGATCTAATCATGTTTGGAAATCAAACATTAAGAAAGTTTCATGCAAGGTTAACGGAGTACCACAGAAATTATACGTTTGTACTTCTTGTTTAAGATCTGGCAAAGTTGAGAGAGCTTAGTCTTTTGATTTAAGTAAGTTGATAAAAACCGCAGGTTTTCACCTGCGGTTTTCTTATCTTTTAAGACTCAGATGTCTTCTCGTCCTCATCTTCTACAATATCATCAATTACGATATCATCTTCTACAACAGTTGTCTTCTCATCACTCTTTGTGAATTTGTTAACCAGATCTGGCACCATGTCAAGAATCTTTGTCATTCCATCCTGATTCTTGATATTTACAAGCTTAGTCTGTCCATTCTGGATGACAAGCACTGCACTAGGCTGTATCTTTCCGCCCATACCACCGGCTCCGTTGTTTTTCTTTTCCTCTGCAAAGGCTCCTGCAGCCACACCGAATGACACATCCACTAAAGGAAGAATTATTGTATCACCAATATTAATTGCATCACCAACTACTGTCTTGGTTGTAATAAAGCTATCCATTCCTTTAAATAATGATTCTACTGTGTTGTTAAAATTGTTTTCTGACATACATCATTCCTCCTCTATTTTCTTATTTCATTATATAATTTACGACAATTCTTATCAACAAGTAATCGAATTGCAATTACCAATATTTTATATAAAAATATGCGTCCCTTTATATCAAACTCTGAGTCGATATACAGTTCTTCCCTTTCAAAGTCTGGCACAATCTTCCATTTGTTTTTGTAGCCTATTGGAAACATCGCAAGCACGCCCAGTGCCATACCTGTCTTATCAGGTGAACCAGCTGAAAATTCTGCCCTCAAATACAGTCTGTAAGGCATGACCGCCTTGAGCAGTTTTATAAGCTCGGTCTTGATTTTTTCAATGGCTTCCTTGCAGCTGCCGTCCTTTAGGATTTTTTTAATTTGGGCTGTAAGACGTTTTATTTTTTCTTTTTTTATGTCTTTTTCAGCCTCCGACTGGTCGTCTGACAAATCGTCGCTGCCATATAAATCGTCACTATCAGATGTTTTATTTTCATCTTTATTATCAGATATATCTTTATTATCGGATGAGTCATTTTCTGCTTCTGAAACAGTTTTTTCAATTTTGGCTGTGCCTGCCTTGTTTTTGGAAGTTTCTACATTATCATCATTTTTCACCATATTTTGTGCGTTTTCAATGTCATTAGCATCTCTGCAGTAATTGTCACTGCTGCTGTCATTATCACTTCCATCATTCTCATTATCATCAGAAGTGTCACTATCTTTTATCAGATTTTTCTTTACAAAAAGAATCCTGAGCCAGACCGAAAGCTCCGGGTCAATCGATACATTTAACCCTATCAGATGAAATAGCCAGCTAAGCCTTATGTGAATATTGCTTTTATTTTTCTTATCATATACTTCTGTGCCGAATATCCTGTATTTAATCGGGCAAAACAGCACAAGTAAAATAAGAGCAAGCAGAACAGCCAGTATAACAACTAAAATTATGCCGATAATTTTCAGTATATTTAAAAATATCACTTAAATTTATCCCTCCAAGCCCTTTAAATAATTGTATACATCTACTCTGCCTGTATTATGGTATGTCTCATCAACTATCTGTCTGGTAAGCTCCAAGGCCTCATCATAGTCTCCTGCTATTCCAATAATCATCAGCTTATCCTTGGGATATGCCTTCTGCATCAGATTGGTTGTAGGAATAATATCTAACAGATTATCAGGGTTAGATGGAAATGTAATGACATAGGTGTGCAGCATACCTGCATTATGCTTTATTTTCCAGATAACCTTTTTCTTTTTATGTTCTATAGATTCCCCCACGTATAAGTTTTTATACCATTTCATACATAAACCTCAAAAAAGCAGTTTGGTGTAAACTGCTTTAGAAATATTTGTGATTACCCCATAGGTTACTCTTTTTTAAATCAAGGTATTCATTATAAGCTTTTTCAAGAATTTGCTTCTCATTTGAGAATTTAAGAAGATGATAAGCCTCATGGAATTTGTAAAAGCCCGAATCCATGAAATACTCTTCTCTTTGCGGCTTACTGTAATAGCTCTCGCCCATCATCAGATACCAGTGTACAGTTTTCTCCACTGTGTCCTCTGGAACTGTGAAAGTATAATTACTTTTACCAACGTACTGGATTATGGTGGCATTTGCACCAGTCTCTTCCTTTACTTCGCGGAGGGCTGTATCTTTGTATTCCTCACCCTCTTCGACTGTTCCCTTTGGGAGTACCCAGCCTTCATACTTATTACGATAATTTTTATATAAGAGTAAAATCTTACCTCGAAAAATTACCACACCGCCACAGCTTGTTGCTTCAATCATTGCAATTCCTCCTATAGTGTGGTTGACTAACTGGATTTAGTATACTCTAATTTGATGACTTATGCAATAAATTGAATACATAATAAGCTAGTTGAAATATTTGTCAAAGACATTTTTGGCGATTGGCACAGCATATGTGCTTCCTGCACCTGAATTTTCAACAATTACAGCAATCGCTATATCATTGTAGCCGTCCTTTTTGGCATAGCCTACAAACCAGGCATTTGTCTGGTCGGTGGTATCAGATACCTCTGCGGTACCGGTCTTTCCATATGCAGAATATGACTGACCGCTCAGCTTGCTGCAGGTACCATAGGACACTGCGGCTGACATAAGACTTTCAAGCATATCTGACTCATCCTGGCTTAAGAGAGTCGAATACTGGCTTGGTGAGTTGCTGCTTACCACTACTCCATCCACATTCTCAGTATGGTCAACCAGATAAGGCTTCATGAGCACTCCGTCATTGCATATTGCGCTGGTGACAAGAAGCATATGCAGTGGTGAAACCATGGTCTTTCCCTGACCGATGCTAGTCTCCATGGTCATGGCAGCAGAATCCTCTGATGACAGGGAAAATTTACTCTTTGATGATTCAAAGGCAATCGGCAGGCTGGTATTAAACAGCATGGAATTGCACAGGGCATCAAAGGAATCATTGTCTATCTGCAAGCCTATATTTGAAAAGGATGTATTGCAGGACTCGGCAAAGGACTGCTCAAAATTAACAGTTCCGTGAACTTCTCCCTTGTAACAGTTTATAGTAGAATTATCTGCCACAATCTTTCCTGTGCAGTCATACTGGTAGTTCATATAGTCGTCTGGGTGCTCCCTGTAATACTCAAGGGCTGTAAAAATCTTAAATGTAGAGCCAGGAGCATACTGTCCCTGGGTAGCCCTGTTATAGAGACTGCTGTTGCCCTCACTGTTTATTGATTCCCAGTCCGCAGCGATTGTGTTTGGGTCATAGTCAGGCTTTGAAACCATTGCAAGAATCTTACCAGTCTGAGGCTCCATGACAATTACAGCTCCATCATAGCTGCCCAGTGACTCATATGCCACACTCTGTAAATCATAGTTTAGATTGGTCACGACAGTATCACCCTTACTCTTATTGCCGCTTATATCATCAAAAATCTGCTTCACAAAAAACTCATGCGACCTCAGCAGGTTAAAGTTGCACTGGTTTTCAAGCCCAGCCTTACCGTTTGTAGAAAAGCCCACAGCATGTGCAAACATGCGCCCTGCTGGATAGCTTCTGGTCTCTGTTCCATCCGCAGCAGTGTTAGTCTCAGCTAACACATGCCCATCCGCAGAAACAATATCTCCCCTTGTGACATACTGGGAAAACAAGTCCTGTAAGGAATTATATGGACTGTTTATAAACTGCTCACTTCTTGCCACCTGAAAATATATAAAATAGCCTATCAGAGCAAGAAAAATAAAGAAGAAAAAGTATGTCACTATGGAATATTCTCTATTTTTGGTTGTTTTCTTTTTGTTTTTTTGAGCCATTTGTAACACCTTCCTGAGTATTTGACTGCATAATATATAATCCCTGCACGATTCCAAAAATAATCATGGTTGACAGGAGCGAACTTCCACCATAGCTGACAAGAGGCAGGGTCACACCTGTAGATGGTATGAATTTTGTCACTCCACCGATTGTAAGAAAGACCTGAAGTGCATACACACTTCCCAGTCCCAGGGCAACCATCTTGTAAAAGGAATCCTTAAGCTGCATGGATATATTAAAAATCATAAAGAAACAGCTGACACATATCATTATGATACATAAGGCAAATATGCCT
Source organism: Senegalimassilia sp. (assembly GCA_963659315.1). GTDB lineage: Bacteria > Bacillota > Clostridia > Lachnospirales > Lachnospiraceae > Roseburia. The sequence continues at coordinate 7,207 of CAVKUD010000131.1, forward strand.
CCAAACTCTTCTGATATAGCAGAAAAGATAAAGTCATTTTCCACAACAGGGATTTTCTTAGGCAGTCCCTGATTTAAGCCCAGTCCAAACCAGCCTCCTGTACCGATGGCAAAAAGGGACTGGCATATCTGATAGCCCTGATTGTCAATAACGCTCAAGGGATCCTTCCATGCTATAAATCTGGTCTGCACATGGGAAAAGAGATTGTAGCCCAATATGGCAGCCAGGGACATAAAGCCTATTCCCCCTGCAAAAATATATAGCTTTCTGGTGGCCACATATACCATCACAAGGTAGGTGAAGAAATATAATAAGGCTCCTCCCAGATCCTTTGAAGCAACAAGTATCAGCACAAAGGCTGCCGATACACCGCTTGTTATGGCAAGCTGCTTTAAATCTGTTGAATTATAGAGCATTGAAGCTATATAAAATACAAATATTATCTTTACAAACTCAGATGGCTGGATGGATATGCCTGCAATACTTATGGAGAGCTTGGCTCCATAGCTTGTGGCACCAGCCACCGCTACTATAAGCAGGGATAAGATACCTACAGCAGCATATACCCATGTCAGCTTTCTGAATACTGAGACCTTTTTCAAAACCAAAGGTATAAATAAGGCTATTGCAAATCCCACAATCAGGAAAACCAGCTGCCTGACCGCCTTATTGATAGACAGTCTGGCAAGCACCACAAGTCCTATGCTAAGAAGCATAACCATATTGTTAAGAACCAGCTCTGATGCTGTCTTAAAGAGCAGATGATACATGCCTATTATGGCAAGCAGGATAATAAGCTGCATCAGATAAAAACCTATTATCTGCTTGTCCTTGGTGGTGATGTAGAGCACTCCAAAGCAGCTTAGATTTATCATGAAAATAAGCCATCTCTGCAGGGCGTATATGCTTTTTTGTTTTGCCTTGTTGTCAGAATGTCTAAATATGCTAAAACAATTAAAGGTATATATAAGTACCAGAAATATGTTTATGTATTTAGATAGCTGGACTAATAAATGAACCATTTATTCAACTCCTCTTTTATAATGTCCATTTGTATATTCCCCTCTTCTCTGTACGGAAGGGTCTTCAAAGTATGACAGAACCTCTCTTGTCCCTGCAGCGTCCTCCACTGTAAACATTAGGCGCAGATTATGGATTTTGCTGTCTCTTATCCTTGCAAGGTCATTTAAGAGCAGGGTCGGTAAGCTGTTGTAAATCACATTATAACATTCATTACACATATTTTTTACAGGAAAAAGCTTATTATATCTGTCTTTTAAATATGTTATCTGCTTACACTTGTCACATTTATATGAGTTTTTGTG
>CAVKUD010000132.1:0-8457 GCA_963659315.1 Senegalimassilia sp.
ATATTTTATATTATGCTTTATATTACTATACTGTTATAGATTAACTAATCACAAGCATCCTCTACCCATTAATCTTAATATCCATCCCGCTGTTTTCCCCTATCAGACCGCATATTTCCTCTGCCATAGCCTGTGGGCTCTCCTTCATGCCGTTTTCAAGCCATTTAAGGAATACGTTGTACAGGGCACCTGAGTAGAAATACACATTATATCTCTTGATGTCATTAAAGGGCATATCTCCCATCTGATTTTCCAGCTCCCTGTCAAACATATCCAGATATATATAAGCCAGTCCCGACTTGAACACACAGAGGATAAACCGCTTATATGATTTAAAATACCTGAATATGAGCAGGATAGAAGGGTAGCTGAAGAAGCCGCCATCAAGCTTTGCCGCCTTTTTACGGTATTCATCCATTATATCATCCGTCACCTTGATTAAGACCTCCTCCTTGGACTCAAAATTGCGGTAGTAGGAGGCTCTGGCAACCCCTGCGGTCTGGACTATATCCGTGACTGTTATGTCAGAAAAGGGCATCTGCTCCATTAGCTTTATAAGAGCCCTGCTGATTTTGATTTTTACCTGCCTGTTGGCTTCGTATCTCTTATCTGTATCTTTCATAGTCTAATCCCTCCAAATCACCAACTCAAGTCAATATGAGTCATTTTGTCTCACATTAAGGCATTGTTTTCGCTTTAAAGAATGATATAATTCAACTCATGTTACTCAATGTGATACAAATTATATCACATTAAAGCTATACAGAGAACCTGCCACCAACCGAACCTGCCACTGGCAGCTTCTCTGGATGCATGGCAACTGGCAGCTTCTCTTGCATACTTTGGCATACAGAAAACCTAAAAAACAAGTGGAGGTATCTATGATAATTGTGACAGATACAGCATCTGATATATTGGAATCAGAAGCAAAAGCAATGGATATTAAGTTAATTACAATCTCTTCAATATTTGAGGACGAGACTATAGATGAAAATACAGAGGAATCTTTTGCGAGATTTTACAGAAAGCTGGACGAAAATGAGGCGCTTCCTGCTTCAAGCCAGCCATCCCCTGACAAATACCTGACTGTATTTGAAAAAGCAAAGGGAAATGACGAGGAGGTACTTGTCATTACAATATCATCCAAGCTGTCCGGAACCTACAACTGTGCTATGCTGGCAAAAAGCATGGCAGAATACGACAAAATCTATATTGTGGATTCCCTGCAGGCGTCCCTGTCCCAGCGAATGTTAGTCAATTACGCTGTTAGTCTGCGGGATAAGGGGATGGAGGCTGCCCAGATAGCAGACCAGCTGTGTGACATCAGAAACCGGATTTTTCTCACAGGTGTTCCTGCTGATATGCGCTATCTCAAGAAAGGCGGCAGGGTATCGCCTGTAATTGCAAATATAGGTGATATTATAGGAATTAAGCCAGTCCTCTGGCTCAAGGATGGCGTGATAGAGTGTAAGATGAAGGTGAGAGGCTGTAAGGCTGCAAAGGCTGGTATGCAGTCCTTCCTCACAGATATGGAACTGTCAGATGAGCTGCCTGTACTCTTTGGACACAGCAACAATGAATCCAAGGGGAATACCTTTATGGAAGAGACTATGAGCAAGTTTGCTTTGTCAGGATGCAGCCTGCACAATGTAGGTCCTGCCATTGGCACACATATCGGACCAGACGCCCTGCTTATGGCATTTGTGACACAATAATCTAACTTATACAAATCGGATAAGACTTAACTATGTCTCATCCGATTTGTTGCCAGTAGTAGATTTATTATTCCCGTATGCGGAGTACTGCTATGCTAAGTATTATAAGCAGACTTCCCACAAGCACAAAGCACCATTTCACAGCATTCAGGCTAAAAATTGATGAAGCAAACAGAGCAGCTATCTCAACCACATTTACTCCCATATTCATGGCAGACAGGGAGGCAGCTCTGTTTTCGCCCATATTGAGGTCATCTATCAGCTTATTTTCCCGTTCCATAATCAGGTATTCCGTCACCGTAACAAAGAGTGGTGTAATACACATGACAATAATGCTGGCTGCCTTGTTCTGCGCAAGACCAAGCATAATCACAGACAGCCCTGACAAGACTGCAAAGACCACAAAAAGCCTTGATTTTGCAGCCTTTTCTCCCCATGCCATAATCGGCTCCGCAAGCATCTCAATAAGAGAATAGGCAAGAATTATAGCAGATATCCATTCCTCTGATATGCCCATATCCGTTAATTTTTCCACATAGAAAAAATTAATCAGAATCCAGATTACACTAAAGGTTGAGAGAATAAGCATAATATGTCTGGAATTTTTGTTTTTAAAAAGTCCCACAATTTTACTCAAGTCAAGAGACTGGTCTGTATCACCAGCTTCCCCTGAATTATTTTTGCCGCAATCCTTAAGCCCAAGAGCAAAAATGACTGCAAAAACACCTGACACTATAGTAGATATAAGCAGACCATTCATGTCAAAATACTTATATATGAATACATATGTAATCGTACTGATTATAAATCCAACCGTGCCATAATTAGCCGAGTGAGCAGATTTTTTAGCAAAAATCTCCTCACCGTAGGTGCTATATATGTAGGCTTCACAGGTTCCAGAGGACAGACAGCCCCCTATTCCCTCAATTACAGCCTCCAGCACAAAGAACCATATAGAGTGAAAAACAAATGCCAGTAAAAGCATAGTACGGGCGAAAAGCATGGTTATCTGTGCTAAAACGATTGATTTTTTGTATCCTATTTTATCTGTTATAAATCCAGTTGGAATCTCTCCCACAAAAATAGCGAGGGACAGTAGTGCCTGAAGCATAAAAAATGCTGCGTTTGAAACACCTGCCTGAGTCCTGATAAGCAGTGCCACAGGTGCATAAAAGATAAGCCCATTAAAAAAACAGACTCCGTCATAGTTATCAAATTTTTTAAACATAAAACCTCCTTATTTACCAATCAAAAAAGTAATACAAGCGGACCGCAAAAATGCAGCCTGATTTTTACCATATTGAATTAGCAAATAATCAACGTCTCATGTTGTGGATAACCTCCGAATCTGTTGTATACAAGAAATAAGTCTAGCATAGTGACTTGGCTCCGTCAATAACAGCTATCAATTTATTAAGCAATTATTATAATTATAAAAGAAAAATAAATAATTAGCACTCACTCTTGACAAGTGCTAACAAAGAGACTATAACGTAGTCAGAACAAAAGAAAAGAAACCATTACATAGTTTCCAAACATTCCAGGTTCAAAGTTTAATAGTAACAAGGTAGTTATAATATTGTTGTAAAGAGAGGAAGGATGACTTATGTTAACACCTAGTTTATTTAATGGAGACTTTGAATTATTTGATGACCTTTATCAGGATCCATGGTTTGGATTTGACGACCGTGAATTTAAAAACATGGAAAAGAAGTTGTATGGACACAGGGCTAAAAATGTAATGAATACCGATATAAAGGAATCAGATAAGGAATACGAGCTGGAGATGGATCTCCCAGGCTTCAAGAAGGATGAGATTACTGTCGAGCTTAATGATGGTTATCTGACAATCAGCGCAGCCAAGGGCTTAGACAAGGATGAAGCTGAATCCAAGGCAGAAGCAAAGAAAGGCAACTACATCCGTCGTGAGAGATACAGTGGTGCCTGCCAGCGAAGCTTCTATGTAGGAGAAGAGATAACTCAGGATGACATCAAGGCAAGCTTCAAGCATGGTATCTTAACCCTTACTATTCCTAAAAAGGAAGCAAAACAGGTTGAGAGCAAAAAGTATATCTCGATTGAGGGATAAGCCGATGGATAACCTCCAACGAGTTGTTTGCTGGTAAAAATAAATAATATACAAAAGGCTTACTACTTCAAAAGTGGTGAGCCTTTTGTTTATAGAAAATAAGTAAAAAAGAAGGTGATTATTATGGCAAAACGAGATTATTATATGTTCTTGGAATAAACAAAAATGCGAGCAAACAGGAAATGAAAAGTGCCTATCGTAAGCTTGCCAAAAAGTACCATCCCGATATGAACAAGGACAATCCTGAAGCAGAAAGAATCTTCAAGGAAGTAACAGAAGCCTACAATGTTCTTTCTGATGATGAGAAGCGTAAGCTATACGATAAATTCGGTCACGCAGCATTTGATGGAAGCATGGGTGCCGACCCAAATCAATACGCTGACAGCAATGATTCATTTTTCTGGAAAAACTCAGCCAGAAACGGCTCAACAGAATTTCATTATGAGGGAAATATAAATGATATGTTTGACGACATGTTCGGAAGCTTTTTCAACCATAAAAATTCATATTCCTTCATGGATGGTGCAGAAAATAATAACGATATAGAGAGCGATATAACTGTTTCCTTCAAGGAGGCTGCCCTGGGCTGTGAAAAGGTAATCCGCTTTGACGGAGCCAGAAATGACACACTCTCAGTAAAGATTCCAGCCGGTGTTAACGACGGCCAGTCCATCAGGCTGAAGGGAAAAGGAAAGACCACAAGGGATGGTCGCAGGGGAAATCTGTTTCTTAATGTGCATATTGCAAAGGATAAAAAATACACAAGAACAGGTCAGGATGTATACACAAAACAGGATATACCTTATACAACTGCCATTCTGGGTGGAGAAGCCAAGGTTGACACTCTGTATGGGCCAGTGACCTGCAAGATTCCTGCTGGCAGCCAGACTGGCAGCAAGCTGCGTCTCAAAAACAAAGGCATTGTATCTATGAAAAATAAAAATGTCTACGGTGATGAATATGTCACTCTGGAGGTTACAGTTCCAAAGCATATTTCTGCCGAGGAGAGGGAGCTTTTGTTGAAGCTTCGTGCAATGGAAGAGAGACGGCATGCCTCATAATTTATTTAAAAATATCCTATTCCCCAAAACCTCATGTGCTATAATAGTCTAAAATATTGATTGACTATGAGGAAATACAGATGGAGCAAATACTAATCATAGAGGACGATACAGCCTTAAATCAGGGCTTGTGCAAGGCATTAAAGACAGATAGCCGAAAGCTTGTCTCATGTGAAACTATAAAAGCTGCAAGAGACCAGCTCCTGTGTGGCTGTCCGTCTCTCATATTACTTGACATAAATCTGCCGGATGGAAGCGGGCTTGATTTTTTGCAGGAATTAAAAAAGGCTTATCCAAATATACCGATTATCCTCCTGACCGCCAACGATACTGACATGGATATAGTAGAGGGGCTTGAGCTTGGTGCAGATGACTATATCACTAAGCCCTTTTCCCTGTCGGTTTTAAGAGCCAGGGTTAATACCCAGCTTAGAAAAGCAGAAAGCTTACAGACACAGACCTCTGACAATGTATACAAAAAAGGATGCTACGAGTTTGACTTTGAGAGAATGATATTTTTAGTAGATGGTCAGGAAATCGAGCTTAGCAAGACCGAGCAGCGTCTTTTAAGGCTTCTGGTTCAAAACGAGGGCATAAATCTCCGCAGGGATTTTCTACTGGACAGGGTCTGGAATGACAGTGCGGAATTTGTGGATGGCAATGCCCTCTCTGTGTCTATCAAGAGACTCAGGGACAAGCTGGGCACCCCGGACAGCATTAAAACAGTATATGGAATAGGGTATAGATTTGAATGAATAACTATAATACAGCCATCTGTATCGTGGGCATATGCCTTGTAATTACAGCACTTGTAATTTTAATCAACCATTTGCGCACGAAGAAAACCATTGATACAATAGAAAATATGTTAAATCAGGCAGTCAAAGGGAATTTTTCTGAAAAAAGCTTTGACGAGACACGTTTATCCTCGCTTGAGACCAAATTCGCCCATTATCTGAGTGCTTCTGTGGTTTCTGCCAGAAATGTGGAGCTGGAAAAAGACAAGATAAAGTCATTAATTGCGGATATTTCCCACCAGACCAAGACTCCCATAGCCAATCTGCTCTTATATAGCGAGCTATTGCTTGAGGATGATACTGATAATTTATCAGATCAGATGCGTGAAAATGTTGTCCAGCTTCATGCCCAGTCGGAAAAATTGCAGTTTTTAATCGACTCTCTGGTAAAGATGTCAAGGCTTGAAAACGGCATATTGCAGCTCTCCCCACAGGAAGAAGCACTTAAGCCCATGCTGACACTGGCTGTAAAAGAGACAGAGTCCAAGGCCAAGGCTAAGGGGCTTGAGCTCATACTACATGACACTGATGAAAAAGCTTATTTTGACAGCAAATGGACACTGGAAGCCATCTGTAATATCCTCGATAATGCTGTCAAATACACAAACGAGGGCAGTATAAGCCTATCTGTCACTGCATATGAAATGTTTGTAAGAATTGATATAAGGGACAGCGGAATCGGCATAAAGGAAGAAGAGCTGCCTAAGATTTTTTCCAGATTCTACCGCTCAGAAGATACCAAAAATATGGAGGGCGTGGGCATCGGACTGTATCTAAGCCGCCAGATTCTAAGCGGAGAGGGCGGCTACATAAAAGTGTCCTCAGTATACGGACAGGGCAGTAACTTTTCTGTCTTTCTGCCAAAGTCTGCCTAAATCTTTCAAAACTGTAATAATTTAATTCTTTTCGGAAATAGTCTGGAAAGAATAATGTGTGATAATCTGTATGTAACAAAAAATGCTGCATACAGATTTTTTAGTATGCAATGTGTATGGAGGATATATGGACATTTTACAAGCATGTGAATTAAAGAAAACATATGGTGCAGGCGAAGCCTGTGTACACGCCTTAGATGGAGTCAGCCTCAATGTAGAAAAAGGAGAGTTTGTAGCTATCGTGGGCACAAGCGGCAGTGGCAAATCCACCCTCTTACATATGCTGGGAGGCTTAGACAGACCAAGCTCCGGCAAGGTATTCGTGGATGGCAAAGACATCTTTTCCTTAAAGGATGAGGAGCTTACCATTTTCAGGCGCAGAAAGATAGGCTTTGTATTTCAGGCCTATAATCTGGTGCCTGTGTTAAATGTATACGAAAACATAGTACTCCCAATCGAGCTTGATGGCGGTAAAGTCGATAAGGACTTTGTGAAAAAAATAACAGAAACACTGGGGCTTGACCAAAGGCTTGACGCTCTCCCAAACCAGCTATCAGGCGGACAACAGCAGAGAGTTGCCATAGCAAGAGCCCTGGCGGCAGAGCCTGCCATAATTCTTGCGGATGAGCCAACAGGAAACTTAGACGGACGTACAAGTCAGGACGTATTAAGTCTCCTAAAGGTGACAAGCCAGAAGTTCTCGCAGACGATTGTGATGATTACCCACAACGAGGAAATTGCCCAGCTTGCAGACCGCATAATAAGAATTGAGGATGGACATATTCAGGAGAGAGCAGTATGAGAGTAAAGAACAGAAAATGCATCCGCAGATTAAGCTTCAAGTCTCTGTGGGCATCCAGAAAAAGAAATATTATTGCAATTTGTGCTATAGCACTCACAAGTTTGATGTTTACATCATTATTTACTATTATGCTGTCTGTAAACGCAAGCTATGAGACCTACAATTTCAGACAGGCAGGGGGCTATAGCGATGGCAGCTTTAAGGATTTATCCAGAGAGCAGGCTGACAAAATAGCTGCCCATAAGGGAATCAAGGCATCTGGAGAGCGTATCGTATGCGGCTTCAGCTCCTCTGACGTATTCAGCAAGGTAGCCGCAGAGGTAAGCTACATGGATAAAAACTGCAGCAAATGGAGCTACGCCACCCCAACCACGGGAAAGGAGCCGCAAAAAGAAAACGAAATAGCCATGGACACCACAGCCTTAAGGCTTCTTGGCGTAGAGCCTGAGCTGGGAGCAAATGTGACTATTACTTATCAGGCTGGCAATGGCGTAAGTACTGGTTTTACCCAGACCGACAGCTTTATCCTCGTCGGCTACTGGGAATATGATGATTTGATGCCTGTACACTATATCAACGTATCAAAAGCCTATGTAGATAAAATTAACGAAAAGTGCATAGCCGCCGGCGATGAAGCCCTTGACATAGACTTAAATGTCATGCTTCCTTCCAAGCTTAATATCAGGGAGCAGATGGAGAAAATAGATACAGACTTAGGCTATGACTGGAATACAAGAGACCAGGAGAACAGTGCCAGAATCGGCGTGAACTGGGGACTTACAGCCTCATCCCTAAGCTCTGGCATAGATTTCTCACTTATAGCTGCAATCCTTGCCTTTTTCCTGCTTATTATATTTACAGGCTATCTGATTATATACAATATATTCCAGATTTCAGTGACAGGGGACATCAGGTTTTATGGTCTGCTAAAGACCATCGGCACCACACCAAGACAATTAAGGCGCATAATCACACAGGAAGCTCTGTTTTTGTGTATTATTGGTATTCCTATAGGATTACTTCTGGGCTATGGCATTGGCGCGGTTTTAACTCCTATTGCATTAGAGACCACAAGCATTATAGGCACAAAGGCTACTATCAGCAGCTCTCCCCTTATT
>CAVKUD010000133.1:0-8436 GCA_963659315.1 Senegalimassilia sp.
TTGCAACTAATGGCTGACGAACAACTACCTTTAATGTCTCAAGACCAAGGTACTCGTCAATATCTCTTTTATTGATAGTAATCTTTCCTGTTCCTGGTACTAAATATACTCTAGCAACAGATGATTTTCTTCTTCCTGTTCCGTAAAACTTTGTAGTAGCCAATTTACTTTACCTCCCTATTAAAACTCTAAAGTCTCAGGTTTCTGAGCTGCATGCTTGTGATCTGGTCCAGCATATACGAATAACTTTGTATACATCTGACGTCCAAGAGGTCCCTTTGGAAGCATTCCCTTAACAGCGAACTCGATAACACGCTCTGGGTGCTTTGCTAACATCTCCTTAAGAGTTGTCTCTTTCATACCACCAACGTAGTCTGAATGATGGTAATAAACCTTCTGATCTAATTTCTTTCCTGTTACTTTAATCTTCTCAGCGTTAACTACGATAACGTAATCACCTGTATCGATATGAGGTGTAAATGTTGGTTTGTTCTTTCCTCTTAATACGCTTGCAACTTCTGATGCTAAACGTCCTAATGTCTTACCTTCAGCGTCTACTACATACCATTTTCTCTCGATTGTAGCAGGACTAGCCATAAATGTCTTCATGGGATTTCCTCCTTAAACTTAAATTCAAATACTGTTACTTAAGATGTGCTTTACAGAATCTCGTATGTCCGGACGCTATTCCTGCACTTCTTATCTATACTAAATGGATACCGGGGCTTTTGGTCTCCATTTACCTACTTCCGCAGACTTACACATTATATTATCTCAGGAGCCAGCTGTCAAGAGTTTTTTACTCATATTCCAGTCCAATCATTGTAAGTCCATTTGCCGGAGCTGTCGGTCCGGCGGCTGCTCTGTCACATGCCTCTATTATTTCCTGCATGGCTTCTGCCGGCATATCGCTTCCGCCTATCTTAATCAGGGTTCCTGCGATTATCCTCACCATATTATATAAGAAGCCTCCACCAGTGACCCTGATAGTGATTATGTCGTTGTCTGCATCCCTTGACACCTGACAGTTGTACACAGTCCTCACTGTTGTCTCTGCCTGTGAGCCTGATGAGCAGAAGCTTGCAAAATCATGCTCCCCTACTATATACTGGGCTGCCTCATTCATCTTCTCCACATTCAGCGGATAGTGATAAAAATATGTGTCCAGCCTTCTGGTTGGGTTTCTGAACTTTCTATTTAATATCCTATATTCATAGGTCTTTCTGCTCTTTGAAAATCTCGGATGAAAATTCGGACTTACCTCACAGGATTCCTGTACCACTATGTCCTCTGGCAGGCTCTGATTCAAAGCGTAGCTGATTTTCTCAGCAGGCATTCTGGTATTTGTGTCAAATATACACACGTTGCCCAGGGAATGAACGCCTGAGTCTGTCCGACTTGCGCCTGTGACTGTTATGTTTTCTTTTAGTAATCTGGATAATTCTCTGTTCAGGACCTCTTCTATTGTCAGTCCATTGGGCTGGATTTGCCAGCCACAGTAGTTTGTGCCATCGTAGGCAACGACCATTTTTACTCTTTTCACTTGTTGTCACCTTTTACACATATTTGGCATGTCTCGCTGCCTACGCTAGGAATGGCACAAAAATCCTAAGCAATATAATCACTATCAAAAATCCAATCACAAACAGATACGCCATCCTGTCACTTGAATTGTACTTAAGTGGCTTCATCTTGGTTCTGCCCTCACCGCCATTGTAGCATCTGGCTTCCATCGCCATTGCCAGGTCATCTGCTCTTCTGAAAGCAGATACAAATAATGGTACAAGGATTGGAACCATTGCCTTTGCCTTCTTTATGATATTTCCATTCTCGAAGTCTGCACCTCTTGCCATCTGCGCCTTCATTATCTTATCAGTTTCCTCTATTAAAATAGGGATAAATCTCAGGGCAATTGACATCATCATGGCAATGGCATGTACTGGCACATTTATCTTGTTAAGCGGTGACAGTGACTTTTCCAGTCCGTCTGTCAGCTGGTTCGGTGTGGTAGTCAGTGTCATAAGTGATGTTCCGATTATCAGGTAGATTAGTCGAATCATCATCATCACTGCTGTCTTGATACCTGTATCTGATATCTGGAATACTCCCCATTTGAAAAAGGTCACGTCTCCCGGTGTCAGAAAGAGGTTAAACATGGCAGTGATTATCAGCAACACCACAATCGCTTTCAGACCCTTTACGATAAACTTAAATGGCACCTTTGACAGCTTTACCGCTGCAATCAGAAAGCCTGTTATCAGCAGGAAGCCTGCCAGCCCCTTGTATACAAACAGGGCTATTATATATATCAGTGTCGAAAACAATTTTACTCTTGGGTCCAGTTTATGTACGATTGAATCCGCCGGATAATACTGGCCTATGGTAATATCTCTTATCATAATTTCATCCTTTATATCTTACATCAAAAAACAATTTTCTCTGCGATAGCAGCCTCAAATCTCATACAGCCTAGTCTGCTGCACGCTTCTGCATCAATGCATCAAGTATGGTCTGCTTCGCCTCATCAACTGTAGTTGCATCTAAATCCACATCAAGCCCTTTTTCCTTAAGCTCATGCATTATATAAGTCACCTGTGGAGCTGCAAGTCCAACTGCTTCAAGCTCCTTATAATGACGGAATACTTCCTTTGGTGCGCCCTCGAGCATCAGCTCTCCGCCGTTCATCACAAAGAGCCTGTCCACATACTTGGCTACATCCTCCATGCTGTGGGATACCAGAATGATTGTGATTCCCAAATCTCTTTTCATCTGGGCTAAAAGCTCAAGTATCTCATCCCTGCCCGCAGGGTCAAGTCCTGCTGTAGGCTCGTCCAGGATAAGCACATCAGGATGCATTGCAAGCACTCCTGCTATTGCCACTCGCCTCTTCTGTCCTCCTGACAAGTCAAATGGGGGCTGATAAAATAATTCCTCTGGGAAATGTACATTTCGCAAAGCCTCAAAGGCTCTCAGCTCAACTTCCTTTTTATCCAGTCCCTGATTTTTAGGTCCAAAGCACACATCCTCAAAGTTAGTTGTCTCAAACAGCTGGTGCTCCGGGTACTGGAATACCATACCCACATGGTTTCTCAAGTCCTTGAGATTATAATCCTCATCATATATATCCTGACCATTGTAGTATATATGTCCTGAGGTTGCCTTTAAGAGTCCGTTTAAGTGCTGAATCAGTGTGGACTTTCCAGAGCCTGTATGCCCGATAATTCCTATGAACTCTCCGTCATTTATTTCCAAACTTACGTTTTTTAACGCCTGCACCTTGTATGCAGAATCCTCGCTATAGCAATAGCTTACCTTATCTACGATTATTGACATATTATTTCACTCTCATAATTGCGTCTACCAGTTCTTCTCTTGTAAGTATACCAGCTGGTATATCCACTCCGCTTTTTCTCAGCTCATCTGCAAGCAGTGTCACCTGTGGCACGTCCAGACGGTGTTCTTTTAGCTCCTCCACCCTTGAGAAAATCTCTCTTGGTGTGCCGTCCATGATGATATGTCCCTTTTCCATGACATATACATAGTCAGCATTTACCACCTCTTCCATGTAATGGGTGATAAGAAGAATTGTGACTCCCTTTTTCTTATTCAGCTCATGGGCAGTGGCGATGACCTCCTTACGTCCGTTTGGGTCAAGCATGGCTGTAGGCTCATCAAACACTATGCACTTTGGCTCCATGGCAACCACTCCTGCGATTGCAACTCTCTGCTTCTGACCGCCGGAGAGCTTATTTGGCGAATGTGCCCTGTATTTGGTCATGCCTACTGTTGCAAGGGCATGGTCTACTCTCTGCCATATCTCGTCTGTTGGGACGCCGATGTTTTCAGGTCCAAATCCCACATCCTCCTCCACAACACTGGCTATAATCTGGTTGTCAGGATTCTGGAATACCATTCCTGCACTTCTTCGTACAGGAATGACATTCTCCTCCTCTGATACGTCCATTCCGTCAACCCAGATTGTACCCTCGCTTGCTGATAAAAGGGCATTGATATGCTTTGCAAGTGTGGATTTTCCAGAGCCATTGTGTCCTAAGATGGCTATAAACTGTCCCTCTTTTACATCCAAATCCACATGGTCAAGTGCTGTGGTTATTGACTCCACATTGCCTTCCTCGTCCCTGCGGAAAAACTCATGTACTAAATTTTTTGTCTTAATTATTCCCATATTAATCTTCCCAGCGCAGTCTGTGCAGCTGTCCTTCTAATTTCATGTGGTCAAAATTGTTCTGTCTGAGTGCCTCGTACAGGACAATAGCAACAGAATTCGACAGATTGAGTGAACGGGTCTCTCCAATCATAGGGATTCTGATGCAGGTATCAGGATTTTCCTTTAGGATTTCCTCTGGTATGCCAGCGCTCTCCTTTCCAAACATGATATAGCAGTCTGGCTCAAAATGTGCATCCGAATACACATGACGTCCCTTGGTAGTGGCATAATAAATCTTGGCGCCTGGATTTTTCTGGCAGAAGTCCTCCCAGTCCACATATGTTGTCACATCCAGGTCTTTCCAATAATCCATGCCAGCTCTCTTGAGTGCCTTGTCTGATATGGAAAAACCAAGCGGTTCTATCAGATGAAGCCTTGTGCCTGTAGCATAGCAGGTACGTCCTATATTTCCTGTGTTGGCAGGGATTTCAGGCTCATATAATACAATGTTAAGGTTTGCCATTACTTTTTCTCCCGAAGTTCTGTAATAAACTGCTCTATTCTGTCCAGAGCAATTCTCAGGTTATCTATTGAGTAGGCATATGATATTCTGACAAAGCCCTCTCCTGATGCGCCAAAGGCTGTGCCTGGCACTACTGCCACCTTCTTGCTCTTAAGCAGCTCGTTTGCGAATTCGTCAGATGTCATGCCAAATTCCTTTATACATGGGAAAGCATAAAATGCTCCAAACGGCTCGAAACACTCAAGTCCCATCTCCTTAAATCTGTGAAGCAGATAGCGTCTCCTCTGGTTGTACTGCTCACGCATCATCTCTACATCAGCATCGCCGTTTTTAAGTGCCTCAACCGCTGCATACTGGCTGGTTGTAGGAGCACACATGATAGCAAACTGATGAATCTTTAGCATCTGCTTTATTACTTCCCTTGGTCCACATGCGTATCCCAGTCTCCAGCCTGTCATGGCATGGGACTTTGAAAATCCATTGATAAGGATGGTTCTCTCCTTCATGCCTGGAAGGGATGCGATTGACACATGGCCTTCATTTTCCAGATATGTAAGCTCTGAATATATCTCATCACTGAGGACAAATAAATCGTTCTCAATTACCACCTCTGCTATCGCCTCAAGATCTTTTCTCTCCATAATAGCACCTGTAGGGTTATTAGGGAAAGGCATTATCAGAATCTTGCTCTTTGGTGTGATTGCAGCCTTAAGCTCCTCTGCTGTCAGTCTGAACTCGTTCTCAGCCTTAAGCTCAAGCGGTACAGGAGTTCCATTTGCAAGAACTGTACATGGCACATATGACACATAGCTTGGCTGTGGAATGATGACCTCATCCCCTGGGTCAAGCATGGCACGCAGTGCCACATCGATTGCCTCACTGCCTCCGACTGTGACAAACATCTCTCCGTTGTAGTCATAGTCCAAATCGTATTTTCTATTTAAAAATTTTGCAATCTCAATCTTTAATTCCTTAAGTCCTGCATTTGATGTATAAAATGTCTTACCTTTTTCCAGGGAATATATTCCCTCGTCTCTTATATGCCATGGGGTATCAAAGTCTGGCTCACCGACACCGAGGGAGATAGCATCCTCCATCTCACTTACGATGTCAAAAAACTTACGGATACCTGATGGCTGAATCTCTGTTATTGTTTTTGAAAGTGGATTTCTCATTAGCCCATCATTATCCTTTCGTCTTTTGTAGGTGCTGTCATTACTGTTCCATGGTCCTTATACTTCTTTAAGATGAAGTTGGTCTTTGTAGAAAGTACCTGATCCAGTGTTGAAAGCTTATTTGTCACAAATGAAGATACCTCTCTGAGGGTCTTGCCCTCAAGTGTAACCATAAGGTCAAAGCCTCCTGAGATTAAGTAAACTGAGTTTACCTCTGGATAGTTGTAGATTCTCTCTGCGATATTGTCAAATCCCATGCCTCTCTGTGGTGTCACTCTGACCTCTATCATTGCTGATACCTTCTCTATGCCCACCTTATCCCAGTCGATAAGTGTGTGGTATCCACAGATGATATTTTCCTTTTCCATTGCCTCAAGCTCGTTTGCTACAGCTACCTCATCTACGCCAAGCATGATTGCAAGCTCTTTTAAATCTATTCTGCTGTTTTTCTCTATAAAAGTAAGAATTTTTTCTCTCATATCTGTCACCTTTCATTTAAACACTTTGTAGATTTCATCCGTCTGGGCAGTCTCTAAGAATCTTCTTTCTTCTCCCTGTATGAGCACCCTGTCGTTGCTGTCTGTTGCAACTCCGATTATGGCTGCCATACCTCCTGCTCCTGTAATCTCCCGCACAATTTTATTGCCATCATTCGATGCAATAAGCAGGCATCCCTGCGACATGAGCTTATAAGGATTTATGTCAAAAAATTCACTGATTTCAACTGTCTCCTGACGAATAGGAATCTTCTTTAAATCTATATCAAGTCCGACACCGGCTGCTTCTGCCATCTCCCAAAGAGCTGCAAATATTCCGCCCTCTGACACAGATAGCATTGCGTCTGCGCCAGACTGTACGGCGACTGCAGCCTCCGAGATAATCGGAAGATACTCGATATATTTCTTCGCCTTGTCTATAAAAGGCTGGCTGTATCTGGTCTTAAGCTCCTCTTCACGCTCGGTTGCAAGCAGGGCTGTACCCTCAAGTCCCACGTAGTTTACAGCGATTATATCCATGCCTGCTGCAAGCTTAGATGGGTATGTATGTCTCTCTCCCTGCTTTCCTATACAGCTGCAGGTAACTACAAAGGTCTTGCAGGCTCTTGTAACCACAGAGTCAACCTGCATGAGCTTAACTCCAAGCCTGCCACATGCTCTATCTAAGGCTTTGACAAGCTCCCTGAAATCCGCCTCATTGGCAAGTGTTGGTATCATTACAGAGACTGTAAGCCCAACCGGTGCAGCTCCTGTCTGCGCAACTGCATTCACTGCCCTGCAGACAGCAATTGTGGCAAAGGTCTCCTTATCCTGTATGTCAAAATCAAAGCTTTTTGACGCTGTCACGGCATTAGCTGTGGCGGCAAAGTCCTCACCTACATCTGCGGCTTTTATACAATCACTATTTTCACTATGAAGTTGTTTAAGTACAGAGCGCTTATATATGGACTCTGATATTTTTCCATTCTTCATATATCTATCCTTTATATACAAGTATAAGGCTGACCCCGATTTACTCGGAGCAGCCTGTCTTGTTCTCTTTATTGAGCCTGCTGTGCAGCATCACCCGTTGTGCTGGTTGTAGTATCTGTACTTCCAGTATCTGTAGAGGTTGTAGTATCTGTTGCTGTTGTTGTATCTGTTGTTGTACCCGTGGTGTCAGTAGAAGGTGTTGCTGTATCTGCCGCTG
The DNA here is from genome assembly GCA_963659315.1 of Senegalimassilia sp. Classification (GTDB taxonomy): domain Bacteria; phylum Bacillota; class Clostridia; order Lachnospirales; family Lachnospiraceae; genus Roseburia. The sequence continues at coordinate 7,553 of CAVKUD010000133.1, forward strand.
GTGTCTGGGTAGTTGTATCAGTAACAGCTGGTGCTGTAGTGTCTGCCGCTGGTGTCTCTGTTGTGGTTCCAGCAGATGCCTGACTACAAAGTGCCTTGACTGTGGCATCATCCTGGGCAGCTGCCGCCGCCTGAATCTGTGCCAGCAGGTTTGGATCCATTCCCATTGTTCCTATTGTGACCTTCTTTGGTGAAGCCTTGTAGGTGCTGTGGTTAAACTTCTCATTGCTCTGCTCCACACCATTTACTGTGACTACCTTGTACAGCTCTGCAACCAGACCCTTGTGGGCTGACTGGGTAGTGCTGTAGCTTCCTGCTGCCACAGAGCCATCATATGAGTACTCTATAACAGGGTCATCCTCTGAAATCGTAACACTGTTAAATGATACCTCTCTGCCTGCATCCCTTGTCTCTTTACCGTATATTACAAATGTTATGATACCGCCACTGCAATATCCCTCGATATATATAGGGGTATCGTAATTATTTACAAATCTGAAGTCCTTATATGTTCCTGCTATGGCAGCATCAGATGAAGCTGGCACATAGTTTACTATCATTGAGTGATTGTATCTCATGCTGACCTCAAGCTCTGCCCTGATTACTGCATTGTAGAGGGTGGTTGCCACCTGACATACTCCACCTCCGACAGACTCCACAACCTGACCATTCTCATAGGCTCCTGCCATCTCGTAGCCATTTGATGCATCAATAGGACTGATTGCTGTGTAAGTAGAGAACTCCTCGCCCGGATATAAGACTGTACCATTAATCAGGCTGCAGGCATTCTTTACGTTTGCCGAACGTCCTGCCGATGAGGTACTGAAATCAGTAGAGTATTTTCCAAGTACATCCTTTATACTCTTTAAATCCTCCTCACTGCCC
>CAVKUD010000134.1:0-8340 GCA_963659315.1 Senegalimassilia sp.
ATTATCATCCCACTCCTCTTCCCAGTCTTCAGGCAGCATGTCTGTCCTGTAAAAAAGCATAGGCTCCTGCACATTCACAGGGATTCCGCATGTATACACATCCCCATCCACATTTATCTCAAAGGCACTCCATGCCTCCTCTGAGGTATCGTCATAGCAGTCAAAATCCGATGGATTGATGGCAAGCAGGTGCTTATCCTCCGCATATGTCATCAGCTTATCGTTTGCCTGATACAGCACGTCAGGACCATAGCCATAGGGTCCGTTTTCTGCCAGATCACTGTACTCGTCCATATTTGCATCCACTGCCTGTATTCCCTTATCGGCATAGGCTTCATTAAAGGCGTTAAGCAGCTCATCCAGATAGCCCTTTTCCTTGGCTGTATCATTTTCCAGTATCCTGAGTGTGATTACATCATCAGAGTCCTTGCTTACACTCTCGCTGCCACAGCCTGACAGCACGGGAATCACCATTGTTACGGCCACAGCCAGTGCTGCAAGCCTTCTCATCCTCTTTACCATAACTACCTCCGCTCAATATCTAAATCATAACCAAATTCATCACAATTTTCTGTCATATTTACTGATAATGTCAATTTTACATCATCATTCATCCGCTCAACAATCAATACATCTCCATCTGATTTTACCACAGTATCCATGGAAGAAAGATCATATTCCTTTCTCAGATTTGCAAGCATGCGTATAAGCGCTTCCGAATCCTCGTATCTGCCCTCAGCATAACCATCCCAGTCCATACACCTCCTGCAGTCAGGATCATATCCTCCCTCCATGAAAAACTCCGTGCCATAAAATATACAGGGGATGCCAGGAAATACAAATAAGAGTGCCAGCGCCGCCGCCATTTTCTCCCTGCTTTTTCCCACCTCTGAGAAAAACCTGTGGGTGTCATGACTGTCTAAGAGATTAAGGAGCATGCCATTTACTGTATCAGTATTTCTGGCAAGCAAATCATTGAGCTTATCCGCCATGCCAGCTGCCCCCAGCGCCCCTGTGGCAAAATAATCAAGGCAGGCCTTTGTAAAGGCGTAATTCATAATGCTGTCATACTGGTCGCCCTTTAAATAATTGCTGGCATCATGCCAGTTCTCTCCTATTATAATGCAGTCCTCCTTGACAGCCTTTACCGCCTTTCTGAACCTGCGCCAGAAGTCATGGCTCACCTCGTCAGATACGTCTAAGCGCCATCCATCGATGTCATACTTTGATATGTAATAGACACCTATATCGCATAAATATTTCTGCACCTCTGGATTAGATGTATTAAATTTGGGCATATACTCGCAGGAAGCAAACATCTCATAGTTTTTAGCCTCTGGGTCAGGCTTATCCCCGTGTACCACAAACCAGTCATAATATGCTGATTGTCTGCCCTTTTCCTTTACATCCTGAAACTGCATCAGCTCGTCACTGCAATGGTTGAAAACCGCATCTAAAACTATTCTCATGCCCTTTTTATGGGCTTTTTCTATCAGCTCCTTTAAGTCCTCATTGCTGCCAAACTGCTCATCCACCTGCATATAGTCACTTATATCATACTTATGATTCGATATGGATTTAAACACCGGCGTCAGGTAAATCGTGTTTGCCCCAAGCTCCCTTATATAATCAAGCTTTTGGGTTATACCCTTTAAGTCACCGCCTGCAAAGGTCTTTGGGTTTGGTATGTCGCCCCACTTACAGTTTATGTAGGACTTATCCGCCTCCCTGTCTCCTATATTGAATCTGTCCACAAATATCTGATAAAAGACAGCATTTTTTGCCCACGAAACCTGCTTTAAAATGTCCGCTTCATTTATATACGGATATTGGAAGAAATTGTAATATCCCAACGCATAATTGTAGGTTTTCGTCAGTCCGTCCTCTGAGAAAAAATAATACTCCTTACCATCATATATGTAAAACACATAGCCTATTCTGGTGTCCGTCAGGTCAAGGGTCACTGAATAGTAGTCATACAGGCTCCCCCGAAACTTCTTTGTCATCTCAGCCTTCTGCTGTCTGTCCGCTATGGCATATTTGCTCTCATATATGACCCATACCCTCTCTACATCATCCTTTGCTGTCCGAAGCCTCAGCGTTATCTGTCTGGGGCTTATTGGAAAGCAGTAGGATGAGTCCACAATGTGCTGTATTGCATGCCTGTTCATATTAGTCTCCATTCCTTACAATCGAAAACTGGGTCTGCGCCATATCATCAGGGTTTGTCACGATTGTAATAGTGTAGCTTCCATCCTGTAACACATTTATATTGCTTGTCTTGTCGCTTCCAGACAAGCCGCCGCCATTTTCCAGCTGGCTGCTGTCATAGTCTGTGACATAGCCAAAGCCCAGCTGTGTGTCCCATGACCAGTCTGCTATAACCTGAAACTGGTCTCCTGCACATAAGTCCATTGTGATAGTGTACTCATTCAGATTATCTGTCTTTTGCAGCTCAAACAGTGCCTTATCCTCGTCTGATATATCAGCCGCCCAGTTTGTTGTGGCAAGTGAACCAGTCTCTGATGTGCCAACTATGTACCATTTCCTGCTGTCCTCTGTCACTGTATCGCTCTTAAACATGCCGTATAAGACTGTGTCCTTCTCAAATGAAGCTGTAGATAAGTCCACCTCAGAGGCTTCAAGATATGTAGGCGTCTCAAACCAGCCCTCAAAATCATCCCCTGCACTCTCATAACCTGTATAGGAATCTGTGGCAAGTGTCTCCCCTGCTTCTGCCTCCACACTTCCCAGCTCCTCATCTCCGTTCATAAAGGTGACTGTAACCATCTCGGTCTGCTCAGTCTCCTCTGCCCCACAGCCAGCTCCCACCAGTGCTGTCATGGAAATGCCTGTAAGTAACCCCATCATTTTAGCTGTTTTTCTCTTCATAGCTGATATTCTCCTTCTCTCTTATAATCTTAGTTTAAGCGTTTAACTTAATCGGTTAAACTGATACTAGCACAAGTTTCTCAAATCTGTCAATATGGAAAATTAAATAATTTAACCGTTTAAATTTTGAGCAAAATGTAGTATGATGTTTGAAGTATAAAAAAGCTTAGGAGAAAATCATGAAAAATAAGGTTACTGTTAAAGATGTGGCTCGTGAGGCAGGAGTGTCTGTGGCTACCGTGTCATATATCATGAATGACAGAAAAGATGTAAAGATAAGCGATGCCACCAGAAAAAAGGTCTTACAGGTCGCAAACCTGATGAACTACAGGCCAAGCTCTGCGGCAAAGTCTCTCGCCACTGGCAAAAGCAACATACTGGGGATAACCTACCGTTTCAACAACGAAACTCCATCCAGAAATATGGAGCTTTCTTATTATGTCAATCTGCTGGTGGAGCAGTTAAACCGCATGGACTATGATGTGATTTTTATTCCTGTGGATTATGTCAGCGAAAACAGCAGACTCAGGCATAATATAGACGGCATAATTGCGATAGATTTAAGCAATGAGGATTTTAATATTTTTTCTAATAACTACATGGTGCCTATAATTGCTGTAGATATGCTTGTAAATGATGCCCTCTTCTATCAGGTCTATTCCAACCTGCCAGGGGCTATACACGCAGTTTTAGAAAAAGACAGCGACACAGTCCTTGTTATGGAAAGCTATCTGAATGAAGCCTACATGGACTACATCACAGCTGGCATAGAGCCATCCCAGCTATGTATTGTCAAAAATGCAAATGCCGACACTCTCATCTCCCTCCGTGGAAAGAAGACAATAGTAATCGGCACTTATCTCGCACTCTTACTCAGACCATATGTGGCTGAGGAAAATATGATTGTAATTTCATCAAATGCATTCTCAAACATGCTGCCTGAGAATGTCATGCATCTGGAAAACGATGCTTCCAAAAAAGCAAACCTCGCTATCAATCTCCTGCTCAATGCGATTGACAGGAAGTTTGTTGTAAATCATAAATATGAAATGGATATTGAATTAAATCCAACTGTTGTATGAGCCCTGAAGCACACTTGATAAAAGTCCACTGCTTGTATACAGGCTTGAATTTCTGACAGCGGCACTTGAAATAGCACTTGCCTTCTGTGAAATCTGTCCTGCATATGAGTAGTCTCCTGAAAACAGGGACTTTACGTCCTTGGCATCCGCACTCTTTAAGGTATCCTCATTAACTGACAGCTTGCCATCTGCTCCAACTGTCACACCAACCTTTGAGAGGGCATTCGACATAGTCTTTGTCATGCTTGTCATGAAGCCTGTCTGCATGGTGACATCCTTTGTGCCTACCTTTGCCGACTGATCAATGACATCATTGTACTCGTTTGCAAAGCTCTTTACTGCACTTGCAATCTTGTCCATGTCATACTCACCATTGGTTTTCTTCCACATATCATCGCTGGTAAGCTTATCAGCAGCTGACTTTAATCCATCAGCTTCCTTCTTCATCTTTGATAAGCCTGTGTTGTCTGTATCAGTTGTCTTGTCAGTCTTAGTGTCTGTGTCTGACTTGGTCGTTGTGGTCTGCTTTGCCTGTGAATAGTAGGATTTTAACAGCTTGCCATAGCTTCCATTTCTGATTGATGCATAATCTGCAAAATTAAATGAACTAAAACTGTTTGTGCTTGAATTTCCAAAAAATGATGATATATCAAAAAATGCCATAATACTTCCTCCTATTCCGCTTTCTACTCAATATCCTTATTATCTTGCAGCTATTATAGCACGGATTTTGTGATTATAAAACCCATGTTTTGTTAACTAAAGCCTGATATGAGCTTCTTTTATAGTATATTTCGACACTTCAGTAAAAAAATTAAGCCATTGAGTCAAGTTTTTCCTATTATATCCAGATATTTGTTAGACTACTACTGTTATCTGGAGAGGGTAACATAATAATCTATTCGGGGTTTTTTCGTATTACCCAGACCGCAAGTCAATTTCAGCTCGCTTCTTGTTACAGGCTGCTTATACTCTCACCAGTGTATAAGCGGCAGGACCTCAATATGCACTCCAAATCAAAACATAAGCGTAAATGAAATCCAGTTGGCTCCGTCAAGCTCTGTGTTTTCGCAGCATATGCTACAGCCTGTTTTAGTACACAGCTGCTTCAGGTGATACAGCCCCAGTCCCCGTGACATACCTTTTGAACTGACATCCCTTTCAAACCAGCTCGCTATCTCGCTGTATGGTACATATTGGTACACATTCCTTACAGTAAGGCTTGCCCTGTCAGTCTGTCTTATCTCCACGGATATTTTCCTGTCAGCCTGGTCTTTTACTGCCTCTGCCGCATTATCCAGCAGAATCCCAGCCATTTCTATCAGCTGATATGTGGAGATATTTTCATGGGTAAACTCACCAGACGACTTATAGCCTGTCTCTATGCCCTGCTCCTCTATCTCTGCCAGCTTCTCATACAGAAAGGCTGAAAAGGTCTTATCCTGCAATAGGACAAGCTTATTATACTTGTTTTCCGCCATTAATTTTCTGCAATATTCACTCTGCGCCTCCACCAGCTTATCATAGGTCTGGCAGGTATAATGAGTTGCAAGAATTGCTGTCATGTGATTGTTGAATTCATGTTCCCTGAGCCTTACCTGCTCCAGCAGCTTGTCATATTTCTTCTGCTCATCCTCCATAAGTTTAGCTTCTTTCCTTGCCTCATCCCTCTCCCTTTTTGCCATATTGATTGATGTAAGCCAGAAAACGCATGAGACAAGCCATACCACCCTCATATCAGCCTATCTTGTCCTTTAGCTTTTTCTTGTATGATACCCCTACCCCGACTCTTCCAAGGTCGTTTTTAAGCTCAATCATGCGGTTAGTCATGTCAAGACTTCTCACATACAGCAGATTTACAACCGTGCTCCTGCTGCACTGTATGAAATTATCATCATCTGCCTCTTCTAAAAATTTTTTTACTGTGATATATGGGACGTCTATCATCTCGCCTCTGTTGGTCTTGACATAGAGCACATGACCGCTTCCCTCAGCCTCCACAATCTCATCCCTGTCTATGGCTATGATTATTCCGTCTTTTCTGAAATAAAGAGTCTTATGCTCCCTGCTTTTTCTGCTGCCCTGTATACACAGCTTAACCATCTCCTTAAGCCGCTCTGGGTCAAATGGCTTCTCCAGAAAGCTATAGCAGTGCAGCATCTCATAGGAATGAAGTCTTGCATCCTCTAAGGATGTCACAAAAATAACCGGTGTAATGGTGTATTTATCAAGTTTTCTGATATTTTCCACAAACTTAAGACCAGAGGAATCCCCTGGTCTATTAGTATCCAATATTATATCCACAATGAATAAATCGATGTCCTTTTCCAGGGCTGTCTGATATGCGTCCTTTATGTTCGTACACTGATATGTCTTACTGTTTACTTCTGTCTCGTGAATTAGTGCTGAAATGTAATCAAGTGTTGCAGTGTTATCCTCTAAAATTAATACCCTTTTCAACTTTCAACATGTTTCCTCTTCATTAATTTTTTCATGCAAAAACCCGTTTACATATTGCAGGCACCGAAACATGCTGACACGTCTCGGATAGTCTACCAGCTCCATTAACTCACTTATCTGGGACATTATCCCCTTCTTGTCCCGCACCATAAGCACATATGGCACGCCAAAAGTCTCAGATATTCTCCATATGATTTCACTGTCAGGCAGGAGCTTACCCGCCTCCAGATTGCGAAGCTTCTTTACATCTACTCCCAACAGCTCCGCCATCTTGAATTGATTGTAATCGAGAATTGTCCTGAGCCAGAAAAGCCCCGTCCTGCTGTTTCCTGTCCGAATCTGGGAATACTGGATATATCTTATCTTCTTCCTGTCATCCTCTGATAAGGCTATGACCTCGTCCTTCTCCAGGTATAAAATCAAATTGCAGAGAGAACTCATATAAAAAACCAGTTCATCCATGGTCTTTTTCTTCATGCTCTCGTCACTCAAAGGCTCGAAACGACGTCCTGTAAACAGATAAAATACATCCACATCCGTATCACAGAGACACTGTAGCTCATAGTATGTAAACCGTCTGGTGCCCAGCTCAGCCTTGCTGTAATGACTCTGAGTCATCCGAAGCAGCCTCCCTATGTCATCCTGTGACAAGCCCAGACGCAGTCTCTCTTCCTTTAATCTGGCGAGAAAATTCTCATATCCTGCGTTGTTCATCGGCAATTTATCCTCAAATAAAAATCATCTTCCTTATTTTAAGATAAATCGTTTCCCTAAATTATGCCTAAATAGGACTATCTACGTTTGCACCTCGCAGATTTATCCCTGCTGTCTGCTTCAAATCCTGCTGGTATGGGTTTTCCTCATTGTAATACTTAATCTGTGTCCTTGTCACACCGCCAGACACATATGACCGTCCGCACTCAGGGCAGATGTCCATATGAATACTAACAGAAGCCGAGACCACCTTGCCATTGCCTGTGGCTGCCTTGTTGTATGCGTTTGCCACATGCTGTCCCTCATGGGCACGGACAGCACCGCCGGCTGCCTCCGGTGATATATGGGCAGCGCTCTTAAATGACACATTTGCTTCATCGGAACCATCTACATATTTTCTGTTTTTGCAAGTCTGGCAGACTTTTTCGCCGTTTTGAGTATCATCATCGCCAATGCCCGTTTTGCCATTGGGATTTATATCATTATCATAGCCTATGCTGCCATAGTTGGCATTGGTATAACCTAAATTAGTATAGTTTGCGTTTGTATATCCAGTATTTGCATTAGCCATCTCTCCATAATATCCACCGATTCCAATACTCATAAAGCATTCCTCCTTCTTGCACAATTTATTTCATTATTTATATTTCTTTTACTTCATCCTGCTTAGTACCCTGCTCAAAGGCTTAAAAAGCACAAGGCATATGACAAAATTTGATAGGCAGTGGACTATGTCAAATGGAATCCCTGACACCCACCATGCAAATGCCGCCCTGGCACCACTTAATACAACGTATGGAATTGAGCACAGGGCACCAAAGGCAAGCCCGAAGCCTCCCGACACAATCGCCCACACAAATACCGATTCCTGTTTCCTCAGCAGATATGTGATAAATGCCAGTAAAGGCCATACATACAGATACATAATCCACCAGAGTCCAAAGCCATATATGCAGCCTTCAAGCAGTATAAAAGCTGGTATGACAAGCAGGATTTTTCTGCCAAAATACAGGGTATAGAGGATAATGAGCAGGCTCACAAGCTCCACATTGGGTATAAATGCCAGAGCATTTTTTGCCACCTCAATCGTTGCTATCATCATGCCTGTTATGGCTATGTCCCTTGCTGTGATTTTAATCCTACTCTTCATACACTGTATATACTAATCCGTATACGTCACCGTCAGAAACTG
>CAVKUD010000135.1:0-8333 GCA_963659315.1 Senegalimassilia sp.
AATCACGCCCCATTACTGGATTTGGGGCAGTTTTTATATTTGATATGTATTATTATATTTTCTAACATAGCAAACAAATCCTCAACACAAAAGTGACAATTTGCTAAAAACACAGAGAAATATGCATGAAAATAAAATGTTGATAGAAAAAATACTATATGATAGTATAATATTAAGAAAATTAAATGCAAAATGGCAATTAGTGACGCAGGAATACTTGAAATCGGTAGAAATGGGGGACATATGAGAGAAAATTTTAAAAGAAATGTGGTTATGCTATTAGCTGTTACCAGTATGGCAATATCAGGATGTTCAAATGATAATGAACTTAGAACGAGTGCAGAAGAAATAGTAAATAGTATAAACAATAATGATATGGATGCTCTTCAAAAAATTATAATTGGAGAAGATGATCTGTCATATGATGAGGAATTGAGCGATTTTTTTGATACAGAAAATGAAGAAGATAGTTCTTCTGAAACTGGAATTATCTCAGAGATTGTTGCTCAGGATAGTATAAAATTAAAAAAGATAAATGATAGCACTATAGAGTACGAGATTAAAGCTCCTAAACTGGAAAACATTTTCCAGGATGCACTAGACCAAAATTTAGAAGACAGTGAAATTGAAGATTATCTCCGAGAATATATAAGAAATGCGGATAAGGAGAAAATTGATGTCGAAGTGTCATATACATACGCTGATGAGGTTTTTGATGCTGATTATGAAACGGAGGAATTTGTGAATGCACTTACGGGCAATATGATAAAAAGTTATCAGGAACTTGTGCAGCAGATGATTCAGGAAATGAGTACGGAGGTGGATTAATGAAACGTGTGATAGGAATTATATTATGTATTGCGGTGTTAATATGTAGTCCAGTTACATACTATGGGCAGGAAGCCGAAGAAGACATATATAAGACAATAGCTGTTGAATTTTCAGATAATATCGGGGGCACAGAAGCTATTCAACTCATGATTGAGGATGACCATGTATATGTTAATGCAGAACAGATAGGGCAGAGGCTGGGATATTCTGTGCAAGTTGGGGATGGATATGTGTCTATTTATAATAAAAAGGCCAGTGACACAATTCCATATGGAGCAACTAGGTTTAACTTTGACAGCCTTGAGATTTCGCATATGCTTTTTAACCAATCAATAAAATATGAGGCGGAATTTGAAAGCAGAAAGAATGAACAGGGAGCATGGATACCTTTTCAACAATCGCTTTTATTGCTAAACAGTAGCGTTTTAGTCGTTGATAATAAGTTTTTAATAGAGATGCCACATAAGAATATCATTGATATTTTTATGGATATTAATAAAAACAGCAATACATATTTGTTTGACTGGAATAAAGATTTTGGGTATACGGACACCGATTTGAAAGTTGTTGGAACGGCGAGCCATATGGTGAATGTACTTAATGGTTTTTTAGATTTTGATGGGGCTTCATGGGCACAGCTTGTTCAGACATTTATGCTTAGAAATGATGCGTATGATGATAAATACGGACAGGCAATAGCTAAATTATTTTGTACATATTCTGATAAAGAACTGAGTGAACAGGTTGAAGAAATGAAAGCTGTGATGCAGCATTTTGATGGAAGCGGAACCTTTGGAAAGACATTAGAGGCGTTAGAGAAGGAAATTCCATCGGATGTTGAAATTAGAAAATTGCAGGAAACTTGTGAAAGCCTAGAAAATGAGATATATGCTGGAAATGGGGATGCTGCTAAATATAATATATCTTATCAGATATTAGAGAAAGCAGTTGATAAATCTAACATGTTTGATGATGCAGTAGGAGGGATTCTTGAGGCGCAAAAGACTATAGGTGGAATTACAGATAAGCTATATAGATTAGCAGAAGTTGTAGGATATGCTTTTGAATTTAGTAATCAGGATAAATTTGCAGTAGATGCTTTAGAGAGTTTCGTGTCAAAAGTAGATTCCTCTGATACTATGTCTAATCAGATGAAGAACAGTATTAAAAATTATGATGAACTGTTAAAATCTGATATAGTAACATATTCTGCCTTGACGTGGTTACAAAATAATTATGATACGTATATTTTTAAGGCAGCGGATTTAAAATCTGAACTTGGAACAGAGTCATCATTGATATTAGTTGCATGGGATTTTGCTAAAGACTTAAATGTCTTGGGGATAGGTGATAAAATTGATGCGGCAGACAAGCTTGAACTTGCAGTATATGCCAGTATATTTCAATCAGACGCATTTGTAAATTATCAAGAGGTGCGTGACAGACATTTTCAGATGAAAGTAATATTACTCCAGAAAATTTGTATAATGTTACACAGCTCTGCTACGCATATTTGAAGAGCTGCTATATTACAAGAGATGCGGCTATTGCATCTTTAAAGGCAAAGACTGTTGGAGTACAGGAGCAAATACAGCCACTGATTGATGAGCAAAATGCCGTTAATGAGTCAATAGCAAAGAATTTAATAAAGCTTAAAAATGCAAATAAAGATAATTCGGAATTGTGTTATGGATTTTTACCGGCTGATAATGAGTCTTTTTTGAGGGAGAATGCAGCAAGCCCATTAATAGAAAGTATATTAAATCCTGCAACGGTAGAGAACGTTATATTTGAGAGAATGTATGAGGGCAATTTAGAATATGCAATTATAAAAGGTGTGGACAGCGAAGGTACAAAAATCTGGGAATATAATACAGGGAAATATGAGATTGCTACTCTTGATAGTGTAAACGAAATTGGTATTTCTGGTGATAGATATTATTTTGTTGAAAATGGCAGTGTTATCTGTATGGAATTACAGACTGGAAATATAATATGGCAGAATAGTGATTTTCAAGGTTCGGTATCTGGTTATATATTCAATGATAATGAAGTTCTGTTTTTGTGTGGATATTTTGGACCAGATTTTTATGCTATAGATGGAAATGGAAATACATTGGCTCTAATTTACGAATTTAGTGAAAGCTATTATTGGCCATATGAGATTGCCATTGAGGGCGATTATGCCGTAGTAAAAATGGAAGGCTCATCAAATGGTGAAATGGCTGAATTTGAAGTAAATATTAATGACTATACCTATACAAAAATAGAAAAAAACTATACCGATGTAGCCTTAACAGATGATGAATTATGTGAATTAGCTAGGCAGTATTATGAGAGAACCACTTCAAAGCCAGCACCTGAATATGTAGATATTAATGGTGAAGACGGAGATATGGTGGATGTTTGGTTATACAATGTTGTGACAGATCATGCGGTTACTATGAGTAGGTATATAGTGAACAGATATACTGGAGAGGGAACTGATGCACAGGGAATGTGGGTGAGTTTAAAGGATGCAATGAATTAAATTATTGTATATTGGTGTAAAATACTTGTTTATAATCTGAATTTAATATAAGTGTTTCAAATAGAAATCGAGAGGTATGCCATGAAAATTGAATGGTATTCTCTCGATTTTTGTTGAAAGAAATGGTTTTAAATGCTATCATAATATCAAAGCAGATATTTCACATACTGTACTATAAGTACACAAATCTAGGACATGTAAATACATATATGATTCAGAAATTCATGCTTTTAATTACAACTATTAACAATTAAAGAGTGGATTTCAGAATCGAGGTTTTGTGCTTATATATTTATGATGGTGCATAAAATAAATAATGCGTTATAAGTGTTTACAAATCTCCTCGTCGAGAAATCCACTCGAGCACAAGAAAAAGGAGATTGTATTGTGGGAAACAGAGAGTACAAAAGTGATGTATTTAGTATGTTATTGGAGGATAAGAAGAACGCATTATTGTTATATAATGCGCTGAACGATTCGGATTACTCTAATCCGGATGATGTGGAGATTTGCACATTGGAAAAGGGAATATCCCTGACAGTGAGAAATGATGCATCGTTTGTAATTGATTCGAGCCTTAATATTTATGAGCATCAATCAACGGTCTGCCCTAATATGCCATTGAGAAGTCTTATATATGTGGCAAATCATCTGGAGAAGAGAATCAAGCAGCAAAGGCTGAATTTATTTGGGCACACATTGGTTAAGATTCCAACACCGAAATTTATAGTGTTCTATAATGGCAAGGAGAATCAGCCAGAGAAATGTGAGTATAAGCTGTCAGATTGTTTTGAAAAAGAAACTGATAATCCGCAGTTAGAGCTTAAGTGTATTGTGTATAATATCAATAAAGGGAACAATGCGGAGTTGCTTAATAAGTGTGGATTTCTTAAGGAATACATGATTTTTATAGATTATGTGAGGCGATACTATGATGATAAAAACATGAGCTTGGATGATGCAATAGAGTATGCAATAAATAGATGTATAGATGAGAATGTATTGAAAGAGTTTCTAATTAATCGGCGAGAGGAGGTTGCCAAGGTGACGAATTTGGATTTTACATTTGAGAGACAGATAGAGCTTGAGCGTGAGGAAGCAAAGAAAACTGGAGTTACAGAGGGATTGCTACGTGGACGAGCAGAAGGCATATCACTTGGGCGTGAGGAAGGAATTCTTGAAGGCCGAGAAATAGAAATCTTCAAAAGTGTTCAAGAGGGAGATTATGGAGTATCCCGAGGTGCCGAAAAACTTGGAGTGACAGAAGCAGAGTTTGTTGAGAAAATGGAGGCTGCTGGTTATAAGATACCTATATTTGCTTAGATACATCGCACTTACTTAATATAAGTGTTTGAAATAGAAATCGAGAGAAATGCCATGAAGCTTGCGTGGTATTCTCTCGATTTTTGCTCTGAGTTAAGATCTTGAGGGCTTCATTAAATCATGCCACATCTAAGCAAATCCCCAATTGCAAAATACCAAAATCCATTATATAATGACCACAAAGGAGGTAACTACCATGAGCGGAATTTCAAATATTTCCACATATTCAAACTACAGAAATCTTGCCAGTGGCAAGCGCATAAACACCGCAGCAGATGGTGCAGCTGATTTGAGCATAATTGAAAACCAGACCAAGCAGATTAATGGTTATGATGCAGGCACAAGGAATATTGAGTCTGGAAAAGATGCTTTGAATATTTCTGATGCTGCACTTGGAAATATCACAGATTATCTCCAAAGAATGCGTGAGCTTGCAATTCAGGCAAAAAATGGTTTTTTGAGTGACAGTGATCGTGGAGCTATCCAGCAGGAAGTAGACCAGCTCAAGCAGGGAATTGCAAACATTGCAGACCAGACAGATTATAATGGCAAGAAATTATTGGATGGTTCCAATATGTCGTTTTCCATGGTGGCAAGCTCAAAGGGAGATGAGGTTTCAATAAGCGCTGGAAATGCCACTCTGGATGCACTTGGAATTAAGGATTTTGATGTCACTGGCAATTTCAGTCTGGATACAATCGACAATGCTCTTGACAAAATAGCAGAGCAGAGAAGCAAGGCTGGAGCTGAGTATAACGGACTTGACTATGCAGCCAGATACAATGCCAATGTTTCCTATAATACCACTGCTTCAAAGAGCAAGCTTGAGGATTTGGATTATGCCAAGGCTGTTTCTGAGCAGAAAAAGAATCAGACTCTCCAGTCGTATCAGATTATGATGCAGAAGAAAAAGCAGGAAAATGAAGCCAAAAGATTAAGTAGTTTTTTCATTTAATGCAAAGTAAAGTTAATACATAAAAATTAATAAAACCCCACATACTACCTCCAGTGTAATCAACACCACACAGGAGGTATTTTTATGTCTGAAAACGAAAAAGAAAAGCAGGTCGAAGTCTGCCATCCTGTCATGCCAGCCATGCCGCCAGTCCCAGGCGTGTTTGGCTCACCCATGGCTGGTGGAAATATCCTAAAGGAAACGGATGATGTGACAGCCACTAATTCAATGTCTGATGAGGAGCTTATGGAAATCAGGCAGAGAAGCGCCTACAGTGACTACAACAAGGCGGCACCAGACAATAACATATTTTTTGAAAAGAGGAGCAATCCTTTGAGCAGTAAAGGAAACTAGGAGGGTATCATGGCAATCAGTAATTCACAGGAACTTAGAAAAGGCAATACCATGCACCACGACACAATCGCACTTTTGCAGGAGTGCAGCAGTGGCTGCAAGATGGCGATTGAGAGCATGGAGAGAATCAAGACACAGGTGACAGACAAGCAGATGATAGAGCTTATCAACAAATATTATGAGCCGCATATCAAGCTTGAGAGCGAGTGCAGGGAGATACTAATGACGGCTGGAGAGCCAGATAAGGCTCCAAACCTTATGGCGAGAGCATCTTCAATGATGCAGTCTGCAATCAAGATGGGCATGAATGAGGATGACACCTCTGAGGCTGCAAAGCTTCTGACCAAGGGCTGCAATATGGGCATCCAGTCACTTAGCTCATATATGAATGAGTATAAGGCTGCTGATGAGAAGAGCAGGAAGATAGCCGACAGGCTGCGAGAGCTTGAGACAAACATGGTGGGAGACTTGCAGCCACTTCTGTAGAACGCTTGTATACAATAAAGAATTAACTGCCTTTTAGGCGCTAATCGAACCTGTCACTGGCAGATTCTATGTATACCAAAGTTTGCAAAAAGCAGCCTGGCATATAATATGTGCTAAGCTGCTTTTATACTGTCTTATCCAGCATCATTCCTGCATAGATAGATGATATGTACGGTGTATTAAAATTATGACCAGGATTCTTGTATGCCACAACAATCTTGTTGACATAGCTCATAGGGTTGATTGCGACATTTCCAGCTTTTTCACCAAGAGCATCCTTGAAATCGGTAAGTGTCTGGTAGGTCTCACTTGCCCTGTCAGGCTGGACTGCCGCTGCCAGTATATCCTTGTCGATAGATATCTGACCATCATCCGCAACCATGAGTCCGATGTATGCCAGGCTTGCCTGTCTTGATTTGGAAACAGAGCTTACGTCATTAAACAGCTTATTTCCAGCACTTGCGCCAGTATCAGCATAATTCTCTGCTGTTTTTATGACTCCGTTAAAGGCATCCAGCAGGGTCTGTATGTTGTCTGCCACGGCTTCTGAGTTTGTCTTAAAACCTATTGTGGCTGGATAACCATCCGTAGGCTGCTTGAGAGTCAGCTCAAATGTATTGTTGATAGTAAAGGTGTTAGAAAGCGATGACCGCTCTGCATCATTTAATGTAAATGATGAATTGCTGGCTTCCTGCGTTATCTTATCTATTCCAAGCTGATTCATAGCCACGATGGAATCATTTGTAGCATCCGGATTTATATTAAATAAGTATGCTTCCTCGTCGCTTAATCCTGTCTGCCTTGATGTAAGGGATAAAGCAGAAAATTTATCGCCACGCTCAAGCACCTCGGCAGTGATTCCCAGATTGGCGTTGCCTATCAGGCTTGAAAGCCTTGTGAGCACGTCCTTGTTGGTATCACCGTCGTTTACAGTATATATAAACTCGTATGTGGTAGATGGTGTTGCCAAATCAAAGGAATAGCTTCCAGGCTTGAATGAAAGCACATCATCCTTCAGATAATTACCAGTGTTTACCTGTGGCTGGGCGAGCTTCTTTACATCAATTGAAAAACTATCAGCAGAGTTATCCTCATCGCCGTTGCCTACATATTTAACTGCAACACTGTCCTCTTCAGAAGACACAGCTACCTTTTTCTGGAAGGAATCCTCAAAGCTTCCGTAGCTGTCTGATAAAGCCGCTACGACGTTTTGTATGGACTTGGTGCCTTCCTTTATATCTATAGCAAATTTTTTTGCCTCATCTATATTAGTAATCTTATACAGAGGAGACTCCTTGTTTGCTTTTACTATGTTGTTGTATACTCGGCGAAGCTCACTCTTCTTGTGAGTGTCATAACGCGAGACTTCCTTGTTGGCGTATGTACTTATATAATAGTCATACACGCTGTCAATTCTAGCCATTAGAATCCCCTCCTTTCATCCGTGAAATATGCTTGTGTAAGCATCAGGGTATATTAAATCCATTTATACACATTTATTATATCGTCATTTCTGGTCAAATACAATATAGCTGATGCAAAAATATTCTTGCGCAGAGCAAAAAATCGTGTTATGATGTCTAGGCAAAAGCAAATTATTTAAAAAAGGTATTGACGAAGACAGACAGCCATGATATAGTAGTTAGGCTTGGAAATAGGTCTTTTTTTTATGCCCTTTTTTAAGAGCAAAAGGAAACAACAAAGAATTTAAAACGGAGGTGGAAGTCGTGCGTACAAAAATTACATTAGCATGCACAGAATGTCAGCGTCGTAACTACAACATGACAAAGGACAAGAAGACTCATCCGGACAGAATGGAAACCAAGAAGTATTGTAGATTCTGCAGAACTCATA
>CAVKUD010000136.1:0-8322 GCA_963659315.1 Senegalimassilia sp.
ACTGTATATCATACGATTATCGCATGTTTTGGTGTGGGAAGTTTTATTTGTAAATATATTTGACAAGCACCAGGATACGATATACAATGACCCAGTGAACATTGAAAATTGAATACTTGATAATATTTTATACATTGTCCTCATTTTAGCGCCATGGCCTGAGACAGGCTGACGAGGAGGAGGGTTATCGAAAATTCGGCGGATGCCCTTCCGTATCATCTCAATGCGATATATATTGGCAAATATGCGGGTGACTGCAAAACAAATTCAATATAGTGGGATAAAATATAAATTTATAAAATAATAAACATAAAATGAGAATTATAAGACATAAATTATAAAAGTGCGCAGTTTCTGCGTTTGCTTTTTTATAGAAAGAATGAGGATATAAATATGTGTGGAATAATAGGATTTATCGGACATGAAGCATTAAGCCGAATATTAAACGGACTGGAGCTTCTTGAGTACAGAGGCTATGACAGTGCAGGACTTGCAGTCAGAGGCGAAAACGGAGCAGAGCCTGAGATACATAAGTGCCAGGGACGTGTAAAGGATTTGAGAGCCATCTCTCCAAAGGAGGATACATTCACCTGCGGAATCGGACATACAAGATGGGCTACACATGGTGGAGTATCAGATACAAATGCCCACCCACACAGAGTCGGAAAAGTAACTTTAGTTCACAATGGAATCGTGGAAAATTATAAGGAACTGAGTGAAGAGTACGAGGTGGAGGATGAGCTTGTATCAGAGACTGACACAGAGGTAGTTGCAGCACTCTTAAACAAATTCTACAAGGGTAACCCAGACGAGGCAATCAAGAGAACTGTAAAGAAGCTTAAGGGAACCTATGCCCTTGTTGTCATGTTTGATGACATACCAGACACAATCTATGCTGTCAGAAATGTAAGCCCTATCGTAGTTGCAAAGAATGATAATTTGACAATTCTTGCATCAGACCCAGCTGCCCTGTATGAGTATTCCAAGGAGTTTTTCGTACTTGATGAGGCTTGTATCTTAAAGGCTGTAAAGGGAGAGGTTTCAGTTACAGACTTTAACGGAAATGCTGTTGAACCAAAAATGCAGGTTGTTGATTGGGATGCAGGAAACACTGGCAAGCAGGGATATGCCTTCTACATGGAAAAGGAGATAAACGAGCAGCCAGAGGCATTAAAGAGAATCTTAAGCACCTATATTGTAAATAACGATATAGAGCTGGGCTATGACGGAGCAGTAGACAAGGCACTTACAGGCTTTAACAGAGTCTGTATTGTAGCCTGCGGAACAGCCCTCCATGCAGGAATGATGGGAGCAAACCTCTTCAAAAAGTGGCTTGGTATACCAGTTGAGACTGAGATGGCTTCAGAGTTTATCTACTCTGATACAGTGCTTGACAAGGACACACTTTTTATTGCAGTTTCCCAGTCAGGAGAGACAATCGATACAATGGAAGCCTTAAAGAAAGCCAAAAATGAGGGTGCCTGCTGTCTTGCAATCTTAAATGTAAGAGGCTCATCAATCTCAAGAACAGCTGATTATACACTCTATACAGATGCAGGCCCAGAGATAGCAGTTGCCAGCACCAAGGCATACACAACCCAGATGATGATATTCTATCTTCTGACCTTAAGATGTGCATATCTGAGAGGCAAAATCACAAGAGACTACCTTGACAATGCCCTGGAAAACTTAAGAAGAGTTCCAGATTCTATCAGCCAGGTAATTGCCTTAAAGGATGACATCCATCGTCAGGCAAAGGAAGTCATCATGGCAAGCGACCTCTTTATGATTGGAAGAGGCATGGATTATCAGGTACTGCTTGAGGGCGCATTAAAGCTCAAGGAGATATCATACATCCATTCAGAGGCATATGCAGCAGGAGAGTTAAAGCACGGACCAATCGCTCTTATCACAGAGGGAACACCGGTTATTGCAGCTGCAACCCAGACCAAGCTTATCTCAAAGGAGCTTTCTAACGTCAAGGAAATCAAGGCAAGAGGCGCAAATGTAGTGCTTCTTACCAAGAATGAGCTTAAGGATGATTTTGCCCAGAGTGGAGAGTATCATGTAATAGGACTCCCAAATCTGGATGATGAGTATATGCCATTCCCTGAGATTGTTGCCTTACAGCTGTATTCATACTATGTATCAGCTGATAAGGGACTTGATGTGGATAAGCCAAGAAATCTGGCAAAGGTTGTAACAGTAGAGTAATGTATTCACAAAAGAAAAATGAGGACAATGTAGATATTATCAGGAGCAATTATCATTGTTGAAATGAAAGAGAAGCTTGTAATCAGGCTTCTCTTTTTTTTGCTTTAAAACTGAAAAATGTTGATATTTGTATATTTTTACTAAAAATTCAGGGATATAATTGTTGAAATAACAGATTGAACTATTGAAACACTGTTGTTATAATAACCTCAACAGTTGAAACAAAAGTCTGGAGTTTTTGTTTCAAAAATGGCATAATGAAAGGAGAAAGAAAATGAAAACAAAAGCAGTACGTTTACATGGGGCAAATGATTTAAGGTTAGATGAGTTTGAGTTACCTGAAATCAAGGATGATGAGATTCTCGTTAAGGTTGTATCTGACAGCATCTGTATGTCTACATACAAGTGCGCAATCCTTGGAACCAAGCATAAGAGAGTTCACGAGGATGTAGCAGACCATCCTGCAATTATGGGGCATGAATTTGCAGGAGACATCGTAAAGGTCGGAGCAAAGCATCAGGATAAATTTAAGCCTGGCATGAAGTTTACATTACAGCCAGCACTCAACTATAAGGGTACAATGTGGAGCCCTGGATACTCATATGAGTTCTTCGGTGGAGATTCAACCTACTGCATTATTCCAGCAGAGGTTATGGAATTAGGCTGCCTGCTTGAGTACAAGGGTCGTGCATACTATGAGGCATCCCTGGCTGAGCCAATGAGCTGCAGCATAGGAGCATTTAATGCAGCTTACCACACACAGATGGGTGTGTATACACATGAGATGGGTATCAAGAAGGGCGGAAAGCTTGCAATTATGGCGGGCGCAGGACCTATGGGACTTGGGGCTTTGACATATGCCCTCCACAGGGATGTACGTCCTGGAATGGTAGTCGTAACTGATGTAAATCAGGATCGTCTCGACAGAGCAGAGGAGCTTTTCCCAATCAATGAGGCAAAGGCTGATGGAATCGAGCTTCATTTTGTAAACACTGGAAATATGGAGGATCCTGTGGCATATTTGAGAGAGCTTACAGGCGGCACAGGCTTTGATGATGTGCTCTGCTATGCTCCAATAGCCCAGGTTGTAGAGCAGAGCAGCGCAGTGCTTGGACGTGATGGCTGCCTCAACTTCTTCGCAGGACCTACAGACAATCAGTTTTCAGCAAAGATGAATTTCTATGATGTTCACTATAACTCAACACATGTTATGGGAACAACAGGTGGAAACACAGCAGACATGATTGAGTCACTGGAGCTGTCAGCAGCTAAGCGTATCAATCCAGCCGTTATGGTAACTCATATCGGAGGTCTGGATGCAGCAGCTGAGACTACACTCAATCTACCAAAGATTCCAGGTGGCAAGAAGCTCATCTATACCCACCTGAGCATGCCTCTTACAGCCCTGACAGATTTCAGGGAAAAAGGCAAAGAGGATGCCAGATTTAATGACTTGGCAGACATAGTAGACAGAAACAATGGTCTCTGGAATCCAGAGGCAGAGGAGTATCTGCTTGCTAATTTTATAAAAGAATAATTTAGTCAGTATGTTTCCTTCTGCGGGGGACGGACTGACGCAGGAGGAAACAATTGGATACAATGGAAGAAAGAAGAAATGCAATCGTAAGCTTCGTTAATGAAAAGGGCAACGTTACATTTTCCCAGCTCAAGGTGGCTTTTCCAGATGTTTCGGAGATGACACTCAGGACTGATTTAAAGTCACTTGATGCGGAAAACCGGATTGTGAGGGTGCATGGCGGTGCAAAGTCTGTAGAGATAGTATTGGGGACAGACGATTTGCTGGGACGCAGATCTGTAAGAAATGTGGAGGCAAAGCAGGAAATCGTCAGAAAGGCACTTAAGTATATCAGACCAAACACCACTGTATTTTTAGATTCGGGCAGCACAACTACAATGCTTGCAGAGAACTGGCCAGACCAGCCAAACTTTATTTTCACAAACAGCTTGACCTGTGCCATGGCATTATCAAAGCTTAAGAATCCAAAGGTTTTTATGCCAAGTGGTGAGCTGAATGAGTACAGCTTAAGTCTGTGCGGTCTGGAAACGCTTGAGAGCCTTAAGAAAATAAGCTTTGACACTGTCTTTGTAGGGATAACCAGCTATGATACCATAAATGGCTTATCCTGTGGGGTTTTAGCAGAGACACAGATGAAGCGAATGCTTCTCGAGCAGCAGGCAGAGAGGATAGTCCTGCTTGATACATCTAAGGTTGGAAAGAAGAGCACCTTTAAAATAGGTGGGCTTGAAAACGTAGATGTGATTATTACAGAAAATCCGGAAAACGATATTTTGAAACAGGATTGCATGGATTCAGAGACAGAATTAGTGTAGAGATTCAGTCCGCTCACTTTTAGGAGAAGGAGCAAAAATATGAAATCAAAGGTTCAGAAGTTCGGTAAATTTTTATCGTCAATGGTAATGCCTAATATCGGGGCATTTATAGCATGGGGATTTATTACAGCATTATTTATAGCAGATGGCTGGCTGCCAAATGAGGGACTGGCATCTATCCAGCCATATATGCTTACATATTTATTACCTGTACTCATTGCCTACTCTGGCGGCAAGCTTGTAGGCGGTGCCCGTGGAGGTGTCATGGGCGCAATCGCTGTCATGGGCTGTATAGCTGGTGTAGGTGGAACAGATGGTCAGCCAATGCTTATGGGTGCCATGGTCATGGGACCATTTGCAGGCTGGGTAATTAAGATATTTGATAAGAAAATGGAAAATCATATGCCAGCTGGCTTTGAGATGCTTATCAACAACTTCTCAGTTGGTATATTTGGAATGATTATTGCAATCATAGGCTATTGGATTATCGGACCTGTTATGACAGGTATCCTCACAGTTTTATCTGCTGGTGTAGATATACTGGTAAGCCACAGCCTGCTGCCACTTTCAGCTATTTTTATTGAGCCTGCCAAGGTGTTATTTCTCAATAACGCTATCAACCATGGTATTTTTACACCAATCGGAGCAGAGCAGGCAGCCACAACAGGCAGCTCAATCATGTATATGTTAGAGGCTAACCCTGGTCCTGGACTTGGAGTACTTCTTGCATACTGGATTTTTGCAAAAGATAAGACAACAAAGCAGTCAGCACCTGGAGCAATTATTATCCATTTCTTTGGTGGAATTCATGAGATTTATTTCCCATACATACTTATGAATCCATTAGTAATAATTGCACCGATTGTAGGAAATATCTGCGCAATAACATTTTTCTCAATCACAGGCTGCGGACTTAAGGCACCAGCTTCACCTGGTTCCATCATAGCCTTCCTCGCAATGGCACCAAAGGATAAGGTACTTCTTATAATAGCAGGAGTTGCAATCGCAACAGCAGTATCGTTCCTTATCGCTTCACCTATTATAAAGCTTGCAGGCGGCAAGGGAGAGAGTCTTGAGGCAGCAAAGGATTCTGTAAACCAGATGAAGGCTGAGTCTAAGGGCATGGCTGTAGCAGCTGACAACATAGCAGCAATCGCTTCTGATGATGTGAGAAAGATTATCTTCGCCTGTGATGCAGGAATGGGTTCATCAGCAATGGGTGCTACTAAGTTTAAGAACAGAATAAAGGCTTTAAGACCTGATATTGCAATAAGCAATACATCAGTAGACGAGATTCCTGCTGACACAGATATAGCAGTGGTTCAGGTTACACTTGTAGCCCGTGCCAGAAAGTCAGCACCTGATGCAAAAATTGTGACAATCGAAAACTTCCTGTCAGATCCTGCACTTGATACTTTATTTGACCAGCTTACCAAGACGGATGATAAGCCGCAGATTATAAATGCAGCAGGTGTAAAGCTCAATCAGGCTCCTGTGTCAAAGGAGGAGGCTATAAGGGCAGCAGGTCAGCTCTTAGTCGCACAGGGCTGTGTAGACAAGGCATATGTAGACGCTATGGTTGAGCGTGAAAACAGAGTTTCCACATATATGGGAATGGGAATCGCAATCCCACATGGTACATCAGAGGCAAAGGGTACAGTAAAGAAAACAGGAATTGTCCTGCTTCAGTATCCGGAGGGTGTAGATTTTGGCAAAGAGAAGGCACAGCTTGTCATAGGAATAGCTGGTATCGGTGACGAGCACCTGCAGCTGCTTTCCAATATCTGCAACATACTTGAGGACGAGGCTGTACTTGAGCAGATGAAGACAACAGATGACGTACAGTGGATTTTAGACAAATTATCATAAGTTAGCTAGGATATAAGTATTTCTTCTATCCTTCTAAAATAAATTTTTGGGGGCACACTAGTTGTGCCCCTTGCTTCTTTGTGGTAGAATAAGAAAAGTTTCTGGCATATGCCAAATTGTATCTTTAAAAATACAATCCCTACCTTGACACTAGGAATATGCCGTGTATAATCTATCTTAGTAATCCTAGTAAGGCACTAGGAAATTGAAATAACTAACTATTATGTGCCTGATAAAGCAGGCACAAATCAAAATAAGAGAAGAAAAGAAGGAGAGATTATGGACAAACTTATTTATTTAGATAATGCAGCAACAACAAAAGTATTACCAGCAGTATTAGACGAGATGTTACCTTATTTCTCAGAGACTTATGGAAATCCATCAGCAGTATACAGCTTTGCATCAAAGGCTAAGTCAGCAGTTGATAAGGCAAGAGACTCTGTAGCAAATCTTATAGGAGCCAAATCAGAGGAGATATATTTCACAGGCGGTGGAAGCGAGTCTGATAACTGGGCACTCAAGGCAACAGCAGAGGCATATGCTTCAAAGGGCAAGCATATCATCACTTCAAAGATTGAGCACCACGCAATACTTCACACAGCAGCATGGCTTGAGAAGCAGGGCTATGAGGTGACATATATAGATGTAGACGAGGATGGAGTAGTAAAGCTTGATGAGCTTGAGGCTGCAATCAGACCAGACACAATCCTTATCTCAATCATGGCAGCAAACAACGAGATTGGAACAATCCAGCCTATCAAGGAAATCGGAGAGATTGCAAAGAAGCACGGTGTGCTTTTCCACACAGATGCGGTACAGGCATTCGGACATATTCCAATCAATGTAGATGAGATGAACATCGACATGCTCTCAGCCAGCGGACACAAGATTCACGGACCAAAGGGAATCGGTGTAATGTATATCAGAAAGGGCGTTAAGATTCGCTCATTTATCCATGGTGGAGCCCAGGAGAGACAGAGACGTGCAGGAACCCACAATGTGCCAGGCATCGTAGGAATCGGAAAAGCAGCAGAGCTTGCATCTGAAAATATGGATAAAATCATGAAGCAGGAGTCAGAGTTAAGAGACTACATGATAAAGAGAGTACTTGACGAGATTCCATACACCAGATTAAACGGACACAAGACAGACCGTTTACCAAACAACGTAAGCTTCTGCTTCAGATTCATAGAGGGAGAGTCGCTCCTTATATTGCTTGACCAGAGCGGTATCTGTGCAAGCAGCGGTTCAGCATGTACATCTGGTTCACTTGACCCATCACATGTACTTCTTGCAATCGGCTTACCACACGAGATAGCCCATGGCTCACTCAGAATCAGTATGTCAGAGGAGACTACAAAGGAAGACATCGACTACACAGTAGACAAGCTCAAGGGAATCGTTGAGAGACTCAGAAGCATGTCACCACTTTACGAGGATTTTGTGAAGAATAATAAGTAATTGACTATTTATATAGAAAGAATGAGGAAAAATTATGTATAGCGAAAAGGTAATGGACCATTTTAATAACCCAAGAAACGTAGGAGAGATGGAGAACCCAAGCGGTGTAGGTACAGTTGGAAACGCAAAATGTGGAGACATCATGAGAATGTACCTCGATATAGATGACAACCAGATTATCAGGGAAGCAAAATTCAAGACATTTGGCTGTGGAGCAGCAGTTGCAACAAGCAGCATGGCTACAGAGCTTGTAAAGGGTAAGACAGTACAGGAAGCCCTTGAGGTTACAAACAAGGCAGTTATGGAGGCTCTTGATGGACTTCCACCAGTAAAGGTACACTGCTCACTTCTCGCAGAGGAAGCTATCCATGCAGCATTATGGGACTATGCAGAGAAGCACAATATCAAGATTGAGGGTCTTGAGAG
>CAVKUD010000137.1:0-8279 GCA_963659315.1 Senegalimassilia sp.
CAACTTAGAAGTGTAAACTCCTACAACCATAGCCTTGGCTCTTGATGGATTTGAGAGAGGTCCAAGGATATTAAAAATAGTTCTAAAGCCTAAGTCCTTTCTCACTTTTCCTACATATTTCATGGCAGGATTAAAATGAGGGGCAAACATAAAGCCGATTCCAACCTCCTCAACGCACTTCTTTACCACTTCTGGGTCTGCTGCAATATTTACCCCCAAAGCCTCAAGCACATCCCCTGCACCGCTCTTTGAAGAAATCGACCTGTTGCCATGCTTTGCAACAGGAAGCCCAGAGGCAGCCACCACAAAGGCAGATGTAGTAGAAATATTAAAAGAATATGTACAGTCACCGCCAGTGCCAACCAAGTCCACATAATTGTCTACATCAGGAGAAATGGTGTTAGCCTTGTCTCTTAATACAGAAGCAAAGCCTGTAATCTCATCCAGAGTCTCTCCCTTCATCTTAAGGGCTGTCAGGATGCAGGCAATCTGTGCCTCGGATGCCTGGCCTGTTAAAATCATGTCCTGTGTATATCTTGCCTCGTCTATTGTTAAATCCCTGCCATCTGATAATTTTGCTAAAATTTCTTTTAATTCATACATTATTTTGTCCTCACTTTTTAAATTTTATAGTGCATTAAGCTCGCTTTTAAATGTTCTGCAATACTCTGCAGCCGCCTCAGCCTCAAAGTCATTCTCCCTCATCAGGTTAATGAAGTGTGACCCCACAATTGCTCCATCAATGATGTCCTTCATAGGTCTTATATCCTCTGCTGTCCTGATTCCAAATCCCATCATCACAGGAATCTTTGACACAGCTTTTACAGACTTTAGATAGTCTATGATTTCCTTGTGGAAGCTGCCGCCCTGACCTGTCACTCCCATAGATGATACGCAGTATACAAAGCCTCTTGCATTTTCCAGTATCATAGGGATTCTGTCCTTTGATACAGGAGATACCAGCTGTATCATTATTGTTCTGTCATCATCTCCCAGAGCCTCTTTTAACTCATCCTGCTCCTCAAATGGGAGGTCTGGAATAATCAGACCATCTACTCCTGTCTCCTGACACTTCTTTGCAAATTCCTTTACCCCATAATGAAGCACTGTGTTGTAATACATCATAAAAATAATGGGTATCTGGCAGCCCTCATTTCTAAGCTCCTCAAGGGTCACAAATATTTTTTTCAGTGTGGCTCCGTTTAAAATAGCCTCATAGGATGCCTGCTGGATAACTGGTCCATCTGCTATAGGGTCTGAAAATGGAATTCCAAGCTCTATGACATCTGTGCCTGCTGCCTCCTGTGCCCTGACTATCGCCTTGGTATGCTCCAGGTCTGGAAGTCCTGCTGTGATATATGTGATAAATGCCTTTTCATTTTTGTCCTTTAATTCTGCAAATCTTTTTTCTATACGATTTTCCATACGATTCATAATAACCTCCTAATTAAGATAGCCCTTGCCTGCAAGATAATTTGAAATTGTATTGACATCCTTATCTCCCCTGCCTGACAGGCACATAACGATTGACTGGTCAGCTGTCATCTCCTTTGCCAGCTTAAAGACATATGCCATAGCATGAGCACTCTCTATAGCTGGAATAATGCCCTCCATCTGGGTCAGCTCCATAAGTGCATCCATAGCCTCTGTATCTGTGATTGACACATATTCGGCTCTTCCAGAATCTCTTAAATATGCGTGCTCTGGTCCAACACCTGGATAATCAAGTCCTGCTGAAATAGAATGAGCCAGCTGCACATTACCATTTTCATCCTGTAAGAGATATGACCTCATACCGTGAAGCACTCCAGGATTGCCCAGAGCCATTGCTGACGCATGTTCTCCTGTCTCTATTCCCTTTCCTGCTGCCTCGACTCCTATAAGTCTCACATCCTTCTCATCTATAAAATCAGCAAACATTCCGATTGAGTTTGAGCCGCCTCCTACACAGGCTACAACTGCATCTGGATTTCTGCCCTCAACCTCCATGTGCTGTCTCTTTGCCTCACGGCTGATGCAGGACTGAAACTCCTTTACCATCTTTGGATATGGATAAGGTCCCACCGCAGAACCAATCACATAGAAGGTATCCTCTGCTGTCTTTGCCCAGGTTCTGATAGCCTCGTTTGTGGCATCCTTTAGTGTATTGCTTCCAGACTCAACTGATACAACCTTTGCTCCAAGCATCTCCATTCTCATCACGTTGAGTGCCTGTCTCTCTATGTCTTCCTTGCCCATGTAGACTGTACACTCCATATTAAAAAGTGCCGCTCCTGTAGCTGTTGCCACACCGTGCTGTCCTGCGCCTGTCTCTGCTATGACCTTGGTCTTGCCCATGCGCTTTGCCAGTAATATCTGACCGATTACATTGTTGATTTTGTGGGCGCCTGTGTGGTTTAAATCCTCTCTCTTTAAGTAAATCTTAGTGCCATACTTTTCGCTTAATCTCTCTGCAAAATAAAGAGGTGTCTCACGTCCTACATACTGCTTGAGGTAATAGTGATACTGCTTCAAAAACTCAGGGTCGTGGATGGCTTCCTCAAATGCCTTATCAACCTCTGCCAGTGTATTCATAAGTGATTCAGATACATACTGACCACCGAAATCTCCGTAATATGCTTTTTTATTCATGTCTTGTCCTGCCTTTCTATATTCATTTACTTATTTCCGTAACTAATTTTTATATCTCGTTTCATTTTTATGTAATGACAAATCTGAAGGTCTATGTTCTCAGCTCTGCTTCCATCGCTTTGCAAGCTCCCGTGGATTGGCAGCCTCCATAAATGCCCTGCCAATCAGGAAAGCATCGACCCCCACATCCTTTAGGAATTTCACATCCTTATCATCCATGATTCCGCTTTCTGAGACGAAAACCTTATCCTCTGGTATGTATTTTCTAAGCCGCTTTGTGGTCTCTAGGCTTATGGAAAAATCATTGAGGTTTCTGTTGTTTACTCCAAGTATTCTCGGATTAATCTTTAGCGCCCTCTCTATCTCAGCCTCATCATGGGTTTCCACCAGCACATCCAGCTCAAGCTCCCTGGCAAGCTCATAAAAGGCTTTCATCTGTGGATCATCAAGGATTGCAGTAATCAGTAAAACCGCATCCGCCCCGATTGCCTTTGCCTCATAGAACTGGTACTCGTCTATCATAAAGTCCTTCCTTAAAATCGGAAGCTCTGATTTACTTCTTATCTCTTTCAGATATTCAATGTTTCCATTAAAATGGTCTTCTTCTGTGAGACAGCTTATTGCATCAACCGACTCGTTGTACTCGCTTATGCGCTCCATCAGGTCAATCTTGCTCTCTATTTTGCCAAGGCTTGGTGAAGCCTTCTTAAACTCGCCTATAATGGAGATTCCATCCTTTTTTAAATTGTTGTAAAAGCAATCCTTTTTACGGGTCGGTGTCTTTTCTGCCTGATTCCTTATGTTTTCAAATGACACTGCCTTTTTATGCTCTACAAGCCTTAGTTTTTTATCTTCAACTATTTTGTCTAATATCATACCTGCTCCTAAATCACATCATTTACAAAGTTTTCAATCATCCTCTTGCCATGCTCGGTATAAATTGATTCCGGGTGAAACTGAAGTCCCACCACTGGGTAATCCTTATGCTTTATCGCCATTATCTCATTATCCTCTGTTCTGGCTAAGACCTCTAAGGTCTCAGGCAGGTCACTCTCCAAAACTGCCAGAGAGTGATACCTTGCGACCTTTATAGGAGTATTTATCCCAGAAAAGATACTGGTAGCTGTGTGATTTATGGAGGACTGCTTGCCATGAAATAGCTTTTTGGCATAGGAAACTTTTCCTCCAAGTGCCTCGCCTATGCACTGATGTCCCAGGCAGATACCAAGAATTGGTTTTACACCTGTGAATTTTTTAACGACATCCATGCATATTCCTGCTTCCTTTGGGCTCTTAGGCCCCGGAGATAAAATAATCCTCTCAGGATCCATCTCCTCTATCTCTTCAAGTGTAATCTGGTCATTTCTCACAACCCTTATGTCTGGGTTAAAAATACCAATATACTGATAGAGGTTATATGTAAATGAGTCATAATTGTCTATTAGTAAAATCATAAGTTTTCCTCCTCTACAAGTGTCTTTGCCAGTGCCATGACCTTGTTGCAGCACTCCTTGTATTCACTCTCAGGAACTGAGTCTGCCACGATGCCAGCTCCTGCCTGAAGATATACCCTATTGGCTTTCTTTATCATGGTTCTGATTGTTATACAAAAATCCATGTCTCCTGAGAAATCCACATATCCTGTGGCTCCTCCGTAAAGTCCTCTTCTCACTGTCTCAAGCTCATCTATTATCTCCATAGCCCTGATTTTAGGTGCTCCCGATAGGGTTCCTGCCGGGAGAAAGGAAGCAACTAAATCCAACGGATGAAACTCTCCCTTTTTCCTGCCCTCGACCATGGATACAATGTGCATGACATGTGAGTAATTCTGCACCTCCATAAACTGTGTGACCTTTACTGTGCCAAACTCTGATATTCTGCCCATGTCATTTCTGGCTAAGTCCACAAGCATTACATGCTCTGCTCTTTCCTTTTCATCCTGTAAAAGCTCATCCCTTAAAAGGGCATCCTCCTCTGCGTCAGCCCCTCTTGGTCTGGTTCCTGCAATCGGACAAGTGTAAACCTTTGGTCCCTGCTGTTTGACAAGCATTTCAGGTGAACTTCCAACCACTTCAAAATCCCCGAAATTAAAATAATATAGATATGGGGATGGGTTAAGCTCTCTTAATTCCTTATATAGTTCAAAGCCTGTCTGCTTTGTCTCTATTGTCCACCTCTGAGATAAGACTGTCTGGAATATGTGTCCCTCTCTTATGTATTCCTTGATTTTATTTACCTTGGCAGTGTACTGCTCAAGTGTATCTGACTGCTTTACGATTACTCCGTCATGGGTAAATGTTCTTTTTTCTTCTGTTTTATCCGGGTTTGCAGAAGCTCTTGCCTTTTTTATAAGCTCTGTGGCTTCCTGTAGGGCTTTCTCTTTTCCCTCATCGCTGTCCTCTCCAAGTACTACTGCTGTGAGGGTTTCTGCCACATGATCCACAACTATGAACTTTGTCATAAGCATCATCTGGATGGTTTCCACTCCGATTTCATCTGGGTTCTTATCTGGGAGAACCTCTGTATATCTGATAAAATCATAGCCCAGATTGCCCACCAATCCGCCAGAGAAATTGAGCTCCTCATTGTCTTTTATTATTTCAAAGCCGCTGTAATATTTTTTTAACTGCTCCAGGGGATTGCCTTCCCTGATTTCCTGGCTGCCATCGTTTCTGGTGATTACAAGGGAATTACCCTTTGAGGATATAATCTCTTCTGGGTCGGCACCGAACAGAGTGTAGCGGTCGTAGTTCTTGTCGTAGCTCTCGAGGAGGAAGCCTTTTTTATTTCCGACCACGCTTTCGTACATGGCTGTGGCGGTTTCATTTACTATGCTGACTGTTTTTTTGTATACCTTAAGTTTTCTCATATTCATTCTCCTTTTAAGTTGCAATAAAAAAGTCCCTGACAGTTCATTTCTACTGTCAGGGACGATATTTTCGTGGTGCCACCCTTATTCGCTGTGTATTTTTGGTACCTTATTTTAAACAAAAAAGGCTGATTCCCGAAATCGGAAATCAGCCACCAATTACACAACCTCTATGATACAGAAGGATTATCCTTCGATATCTCACCCCTATAACGTGGGGAAACGGCTCCGCTACTTTCTATTCACTTCGCATCTAACGAATCCATTCCAAACAAACTATACCACTGATTCACACCATCCATCAGCTCTCTGAAGATAATCATTTGATGTACTTACTTTCGCTCATCGATTTTATTTATTCGATTAGTTTTCTTAACTTGTTTGTTATGTTATCACTTTACAGTGCTAACGTCAATTGATAAATTTTAATTTTTGTATATTTTTTTCTTCTGCTGGTGTGCAACAATTTTTATCAAGGTCTTCTGTGGCACATATCGGCTTCCTGTGGTGGAGAATTTCATTGTGGCTGTAGGCACTATGACTACCTTTCTCTTCTTCATCTGGTCTATGGCATAGTTTGCGCAGTATTCTGCTGATATGCCCTTTAGGGCAAATTCTACGTTTGCTACGCTGTTAAACTCTGTGTCTACTGGTCCAGGACAGAGACAGCCGATGTATACCCTGCTCTTTCTCTGGCGCAGCTCCTCTGCTACTGCTCTTGTGAGGCTTGCTACATATGCCTTGGTAGCGTAATAGGTCGCCATGAACGGTCCTGCTGGCAGCAGTCCTGCCGAGCTTGCCACATTTAGGATATAACCACCATGCTGCTTCTCCATCTTTTTGACCATGCTCTTGGTGAGATAATGCACTGCCTTTACATTTACATCTATCATGTTAAGCTCTTTGTCTACATCTGTCTCGTCAAAGCGTCCGCAGTCACCAAAGCCTGCGTTATTGATGAATACTCCGATTTTCTTGTCTGAGATTTCTTCTACAAGGCGCTTGCACTCTGATATTTTACCAAGGTCTGCAAGAATTATCTGGCTCTCTACCTCTGCGGCGTCAAGCTGGACTTTTATCTCCTTCAGACGGTCTTCCCGTCTGGCTACGAGGATTATTTTGTAGCCCTCTCTTGCAAGGCGTTTTACGAATTCTTCACCGATGCCTGAACTGGCGCCGGTGATTACGGCGTAGGAATTTTTCTTGTTCATATTATCTTCCTCCATTTGACAAGCTTTGTTTACACACTAATTTAGTCCATATTATCGCCCTTATGCAGCTCCCAGAAATTCGGTCCCAGATTGCCACTCCTAAGATGCTCTCTACACAATGCCACATATGAACTGTTGCCTCCAAGGACTACCTGGTCTCCCTCTCTGATTATGCCATGTTCATTGAATCTGGCATTACATCTTGCAGCTTTTCCGCACCAGCATACTGTCTTTATCTCTTCGATTACATCTGCCCAGGCTAGAAGCCACATGCTGCCTGGAAAGAGTTCATTTCTGAAATCAGCCCTCAGTCCGTAGCAGATTACAGGGATTCCCAAATCGTCTACTATATGCACAAAAAATTCTATTTGCTCCTTGCTGCAAAACTGGGCTTCGTCTATGATGTAGCAGTCATATTCCTTGAGAGCTTCGTCTGTCATTGCAAGCAGGGTCTCCACCAGCACGCAGGGTCTTTCCAGTCCTATTCTGGACTTGATGATAAGCTCACCGTCTCTGGTGTCTGTCTGTGGTTTTGCCAGTAATGCCCGCTTGCCTCTTTCTCTGTAATTGTATTCTACCATCAGGGCGTTTGCTGTTTTGGAGCTGCCCATTGCTCCGTATCTGAAAAATAATTTTGCCATTTGTGTCAACCAATCTGTTTTAATTATAAAATATATTATACCCTTAGACAGAATTATTTTCTACAAAAAACACATACATTATATTTCTTTTATTTCAGTATATATCATCCGCAAAAAATACTCATTCTCTTCTTCAATATACATGTTCTTTAAAATTCGTTCTCATTCTCTTTTATAAATTCTATTATTATATTTTGTATCTCTTCTGTCCAGAATTCGCTTCCACCATGGTCTGCCCCCTCAAGAAGATACAGTTTCACATCCTTACCGCACTGCTTAAGCTTCTTGTATACCTCCACGCTGACCCTTGGATTTATTGTCCTGTCCTTGGTGCCGTGAAACATGAGAACTGGTGGCAGCTTGGTGTTTTCATCCACATTACACTCTACTGACATTTTACGGCAGAGCTCAGGATGCTCACGCAGATTAACGCCTCCCATCTGCATTCCCTCCGGGCTGTCCGACAGATGGTGATTGACAGTACTTGGCATGCCGTCCTCAAGCATCATGCTGTTTGCTCCATAAAATGACATGATGCCTTTTACATCCGCATTTATGCCCTGATAGAGGTTTGTATCCTTATCATCATCCGCTATAAGCTGTGAAAACATTGCCGCATGTCCGCCAGATGAATCTCCTCCCACAAACATTTTATCAGTGTCTGCCATATACTCTGCCCCATGCAGTTTCATAAAACGTATTGCATTTCTGGTGTCAAGAGCTACTGCTGGAAATGGCGCTATGCTTGAGTCTCTATACTCTGCCACTGCAATTACATAGCCCTTTTCCGCCAGCCTTGAAAGCAATCCAAGCTTTGCATTTATATTCTGCTTCATCCAGGCTGAACCCTGTACATAGACTATGCAGGGATATTTTCTGCCACTGTTTTCATTCTTTAAATTGCGGGTCTGGGGTGTGATTATCTGC
>CAVKUD010000138.1:0-8144 GCA_963659315.1 Senegalimassilia sp.
TAAATATTGTGGCTCAGAGGTACAGCCTGAGCATAAATTCTGTATGAGCTGTGGGGCAAAGCTTGAACCAGTGCAGGAAAGTACACCAATGCAGGAAAGTACTCCAATACAGGAGAAGGCTTCAATACCGAAAACAAATCTTGATGCAGATAATGCAGTCCCAAAGGCTCAAAAACCAGCAAAAAAACCTAAAAAACCAATAATAATAGGAGCTGTAGCCGCAGTTTCTGTAGTAGTTATTGCAGCCGTTGGAGTATTAGTATGGCATAATATGTCATCTTTCGGGGATGAAAATGATGATGATATAGTTGTGGAGGATGTGACAGAGGAGGCAGTGCCTGAAACTGAGAATACAGAGAACGGTGAGGAAAGCACAGATGATGTACATGGCATGCTTGTAGACAAGTTGGACAGCGTGATTGATTCTATGGTTTATCTGGAGGGGACAAGTCAGGATATATATTCAGGCAAGGGATACCCTAAGATGCTGAACAACGGATATATTGGCGCTGTCATAAAGGATGTAAGCGGCGATGGCGTAGAGGACTTAATTGTTGTATATACAGACGAAGCGGGAGTATACACAGATATTTATACAGTCGAGGACTCAGAAATTGTTGTGAAGCAGGAGCGTTTAATGCTTTTGACAATTTCTGAGTGGGACAGCAACAAGACAGCAGTCTACTTAAAGAATACACAGTCAGGCTATAATCTGGTAGCGGAGTCATATCTGGCAGTAAACCACTATACAGACGGTGTAAAGATTGAGATTGATGCATACTCATGCGCAGACCATAAGTATATAAATATAACAGATTACACTGCGTCAGGAAGCGATATCGATGAAGAGAGAATAAACACTGCTATGGTAAATGCCACAAAGGCTGGGCTTGTGAATATCACAACAGCATTTTCTAACCTGTTTCTTGCGCAGGATTCGGATGTAGAGCTTATCGCAGGATATACAGCAGAGGTAAATGACGGCTTTGACTATGAGGCATTCTGCAACCAGGATAATTATGTATATGAACAGGCAGAGATTGCAGCCATCACAGAGGCAGGAGAGATACAGGCAGATGCCCAGTCTGCATTTATAGAGAAGCTGACTGGAAGCGGTGAGGCAGCCTTTACAGGAGACTTTGTCTTCCCGATGAGTGACCAGGTGCTTCTCACAGAGGATGATGTCATGCCAATCATTGATGACCAGGAAAAGCTGTCAATAGCAAGAAATGAGATTTATGCAAGACACGGCAGAATGTTTGATACAGAGTGGCTGCAGGATTATTTTAACTCAAAATCATGGTATGAGGGAATTTATACTGCCGCAGATTTTGACCAGAATGTTACCCTGTCAGATATAGAGACACAGAATGCAGCTTTTTTACTTGAGATATATAATCAGAAGTATGGTAATTAAGAATGATAGAAGCCACTAATATATCTAAAAGTTATGGAAAAAAGCAGGTGTTAAAGAGCATATCCTTTGATGCAAAAGCAGGCGAGAGGCTTGTAATAGTAGGCAGAAACGGATGTGGCAAGACAACCCTGCTCAAAATCCTTGCCGGTGCAATGGCTCCAGACGGGGGAAGCCTCAATTATTTTGGGGAGGAACCACTTAAAAATCGGGCTGTTTTCAGGACAAGATGCGGATATGTACCGCAGGAAAATCCACTTATGGATGAATTGTCGGTATTGGACAACCTGCGCCTGTGGGGATATGACAGAAAAAGACCTGACAAGGCGCTCTTAGACCAGTTTGAGCTGGAGGAGCTGCTAAAGACCAGGGTGGCAAAGCTGTCTGGAGGAATGAAAAGGAGGGTGAGCCTGGCATGTGGAGTTATATCACATCCAGGTTTTCTGATATTAGATGAACCCACAGCCGCACTTGACATATGCTATAGAGATGAGCTGCTGGGCTGGCTTAAAAGTTATCAGGCTAACAGTGGCATAGTTCTTATGACCACCCATGAGGAGGCTGAGATAATGGAAGCCGACAAGTGCTATGTAATGAGGGAGGGCTGTCTCTTTAAAATAGATGACAGTGACAGAAATATGAAGACAATTTTAGACTACACAAAGGAGAGTTAGTTATGGAAATGAGATTTGATCCAATGACTGGGGAGCCGATTAATCCACAGCCACAGGAGGCAAAAGCACAGGATCCGGCAGATGCACTGAAAAAGAAAAACTGGATTAAGGGTCTGGCAATCGCAGGCGGCACAGTGGTTGTAGTGGTTGTAGTGGCTGTAGCAGCAGTCGCTGTAAAGAATGCCGTGATAGGCAAGGGGGGAAAAGTCCTTCTTGCAGCTGCAAACACATTTAAGGACACACCAACAATTATTAAAGAGTCAAACCTTGACTCCGCAGCAGAGCTTATCGCAAAGGGTAAATATACAGTCACAGCATCCTTTGATGTATCAGGAGATGGATTTGAGGGCAAGCTTGTGTCTACGCCAAAGGAGAAGCAGCTGTCGGGCTACCTTGATATAGACGGAATATCAGCAGATGGCGTGGTAGGAATCACAGACACCGAGCTTAAGGCTTATATACCGCTTATAAGTGATGATACATATGTATACAATTTTGAGGATGACAATCAGGAAGGCTATCTGGTTGACTTGATTGAGGATTCAGGAATCGATATTGAAGATATAAACGATGCCCTTCGTCAGATAACAAGCATTGAGGATAAGGCAACAGATAAGTCCACTAAGCAGCTGGAAAAGGACCTCTTAAAGGAATTTAATTCCTTAAACTGGGAAAAGGCAGACAAAAAGAGCTGCAAGGTAGATGGCAAGACCCATAAGCTGAAGGGCTACAAGGTGGAAATCACAGGTGATGATGTAGAGTCCATGGTTGAAATACTTGAGGACTATTACAAGGATCAGCTGGATGATATAGACTATCTCAAGGACTTTAATTTGGATGTAGACGATATTGAGGATATGTTTGATGAAATCTACGACTTATGTGGATACATGGATGACGTGGATTTGGAATTTTACATCTATAAAAACAAGCTTGCAGCAGTATATGTGGATGATGGAAGCAACACAGGAGAAATCCTTTTTGAAGGTGGAGACTACCGCTTACAGAATGTGGAGTGTAATTTTGAAAACGACTATGATGATATAAGCTTTGAAATTGCAGGAAGCTCTAAGGGCAGTGTGGAAAATCTTGAGTTCATACTGGACGGAGACACTATGCTTGAGCTTGAGTATGACTCAAAGAGCGGTGACTTTACAGTAGGAAATGATTACGATTATATAGATGGAAGCCTGAAGAAAAATGGCAAGGGCTTTGACTTTTCTATGGATTATGATGAGTTAAACCTCTCACTTTCATTGACAGCAGATACAAAGCTTGAGAAATACGAGGGTGATGAAATCGATGTGACAGAGCTTGATGAGGACGACATCAGGGATTTGGTCATGGATTTCTATGATAATGTATACTAATATGCCAGATGCTGTATTTTCATTTTTCAGATTACAAAATAAAAGATGTCTTAAGCTTTTAGGCAGAATAATAGCTTCAGCCTGTCTTATATTCGCTGTCCTGATTGGGGTAGCAGCCCTTGTGGGAAAAATTCTGACAGACAGCTCTGTAATTGAAAAAGTACAGGTGGCTGTGGTCATACCAGAGGATGCCTCTACGGTCAGGCTTGCGGCAAGGTATGCGTCGACGATTGAGAGTGTGGATGCCATATGCAATTTTAATTATTACAGGGATGAGGATAAAGCCATGGATGACCTGAAGGAAGGGAAGATGCAGGTATGTGTTTTCTTTTCTGATGATTTTTATGACCAGGTCAACAGCCAGTACGGAATAATCCAGAAGGTATATGTCAGTGATAAAAACAGTCTGTCATTTGCCCTGTTTAAAAATGTGCTGGAGGATGGAATAGCCCTCCTGCAGACATCTGCGGCGGGCATATACTCAGCCTGTGACACAGCAAAAGAGTACGATGCGCCTGTCTCGGCACAGGAAATAGATAACCTGCTTATGGACATATATCTTGATAAGCTTTTTGGCAGGGGGCATATTTTTGAGACTGAGCTGGTGTCACCAATAGGGACATTAAGTGTGGAAAGATATATATTCTTTTGCCTGTTTGTAATTGCAATGCTGCTTCCCGGCTTGTATTTTGGAGGCTTATACAAGCCCCAGTCCCAGAGCCTGGAGCAGAAGCTTAGAATATATGGGGTCACGGCAGGCTGGATGTGTGCCATAAAAACAGTGATTTTTGCAGAGCTGGTCTGGCTTGTCTCAGTACTGACCTACATATCAGGTTGTATTATCACGGAGTATTTTTACCTCAATCTGGTCTACTGGGACTGGGCTGTACTGCTAAAGCTGATTCCCATAAGTCTCGTGATAGGATTTATATATAATTTTATTTATTCAACATGCAAAAACATAAGGCTGGCAGTAGTTGTCATTTTACTTCTCATGGTATGGGTAGTGACAGGAAGCGGTATTGTGGTACCGGTTGATTATCTGCCAGAGGCCTTGCAGGGAATACAGCGTTTTCTGCACACAGGGAGTGTCAATAAAATGCTATTGGAGATGATTTATGGAAATGTTTCTAACATGGTTTAGGATTTTTCTCGCAAGAGAGCTCAGGCAGCCGATTTTTTATCTGGAGCTTGTGGTCATGCTGACAGCCATAAGCATTGTAAATGGAGTGACAGTGCCAGCGGAGGATGAGCTTTGCGTGGGCATTGTATATACAAATGAGCTTGGCGGGAAAATATATGACAGCGTAAGCTCTGATGAAAGCTCTGTGGAACTTGTGAGATATGATGACGAGGATGAAATGATTACCTCGGTGAAAACAGGAAAAATAGATTGTGGATTTGTAATACCAGAAACTTTTGATAATGGCGAAAAGATAAAATACTATATGTCTCCATTCACACGGGCTGGTGAGATTGAAAAGGAAGCCATATTTGCGGCGGCATACCAGACTATCAGTGAGAATATACTACTTGAAGCAGACAGAGAGATTTATGGAGATGAAAATGAGGAAAGACAGAAATATCTGTTGGATAAAAATTATGAGCTTCTGACAGAGGAAGAGGTTTTAACTATCGACTGGGAGACAGTAGGGGATAGCAAGCCTCAAAGCAGACAAAGGATAAAACCATATTTTACCCGGATAACAGCCATAATATTTGCGGCTATGATAATTATTGTGGGTGGAATATGTTTTAGAGATAAAACATGCACAGGAAGTATATTATATTCAGTTTCAAAAAGACAGAAGCTTTTAATGTGCTTTGCAAACGATCTGGCAACGGGACTTATACCGGCTGCCATAGTTATATTAAGCTTTGTTTTATCGTAATAAATTGAAAGGAAGGAACAGTTTATGAAATGTAACAATTGTGGTGCAGAAATCAGTGATGATTCACGCTTCTGTACATTCTGCGGAGCCAGAACTGCGTTAGGAGCGGAGTCACAGCCAGCGCAGAGTAAGGCACCAGTGCAGGAAGCACAGCCAGCCCAGGAGGTACAGCCAGCGCAGGAAAGCGCACCAGTGAAGGAGGCGCAGCCAGCGCAGGAGAATACCCCAGTACAGGAAACACAGGAGCCAGCAGCAGAGGCAGGTGCGCCAGTACAGGAGTCACAGGAGCCAGCAGCAGAGACAGGTGCGCCAGCGCAGGAAGCACAGCCAGTGCAGAATAGCACAGCAGCCCAGGAGTCACAGCAGGCAGAGGCACAAACAGCGCAGGAAAACGCACCAGTGCAGGAGACACAGCCAGTGCAGGAAAACACCCCAGTACAGGGAGCACCAGGACAGGAACAGCCACAGCAGGCATGGCAGCCAGTGCCACAGCCAGCTCCAGCCCAGCAGGATGCAGCTCCAACAGATAAGAAGCCAGCAAAGGCAAAACCAATTATTATTACAGTTGTTGTGGTGGCAATCGCAGCCCTTGTAATTTTTGCAATCGTAAAGCTTATCGGCTCTGCGTCAGGTGGAGTAAATGAGAAGAGCATTGTATATCAGAAGAACGATACTCTTTACTATATGTCAAACATGGATAAAGAGGACTCAGAAATCGAAATTGCTGATACAAGAGAGTATTTTTCTAATGTTAAATTACTGGATGATGGCAAGGCACTGGTGTATATCGATGAGAGAAAATCAGAGTTATATCTGGTGCAGCTTGATAAGTTAAAGAAGGATTCAAGCAAAAACGATAAATATATCGAAGAGATTGATTCTAAGGTCAGCCAGGTAAGAGCTTATGCATCTGATGAGATTTACTATCTGAACAATGATGGTGAGCTTTACTACTATAATGGCAAGGAAATTAGAGAGCTTGATGAGGATGTGGACAGCATTGAGACAAAATGCGGTAATATGCTGTATTACCAGTCATACAACAAGAAGGGCGATTATGTACTCAATGGCTACAATCTTAAGTCAGAAAAGGGCGATAAGATTGCAAAGAATGCGTATGTCTATGCCAACGGAGATGGAAAAATCTATATTCTTGCAGATGATGAACTTCAGTCATTAGATGGAAATGGCAAGCCAAGCACACTTGCAGAGGATGTAGACTCTGTATTGGATATTGATACTGAGACAGGCGCTGCATACATAATCAAGCAGGAGACCCAGGAAGGCAAAGCCTACGATTATGTAACAGATGATGCAGAGGATTACTCAGATGTAAAGGAGCCGGTTAAATCAGACTACTTTACTGAGACAACACCAGAGGTTGCCCTTGACGAGTATGATTATGAGGAATATATGGACGACCCAGACTATTTCTTTGACTGGCTCTGGACAGATGACGAGACAGGAATGTACTATCTGTACAGCTCAAACTGTGAGGCAGATGTCTACACAGACAGAACAAACTGGTATATATTTGATTCTGATAAGTACTGGGATGACGAGTATGATTACGAAAATGTAGCATATGACAAGTCAAGAATCGAAACCTTAAGAGAAGACTTAAAGTCTGAGGATGTAACAATCACAAAGAACAACTTATATTATATTGATGGTGACAAGGAAACTCTTATTCAGGAAAATGTATCAGGTACATACTCATATGCAGACGCAGAGAAAAAGGTAGTATTCTTTGGTGTACTCGGTGATGATGAGGATGGAGTATCAATCAAGATTAGCGACATTTACAGTGCATCAGATGTACAGTATGAGCTTGATGATGCATACAGCTATTCAGAGCCATCGGATTACTACTATGTAGTCGGTACAGCTGATAAGGAGAAAGTAAAGGATATTCCAAGTGGTTTATACTCAGATTACAATAGCAATAAGATTGTTGTGGCATATGTAGATGATATTTATGATACAACCGGAGCCGAATTAGTAGCCTACACAGTATCAGGAAAAGCCTTAAAAGAGGATAAGACCTTATCTAAGGACGCATATTACTATGGCAGATGGTATGATGATGGTTTCTATTTCTATGACAAGGCAGACAACGGTGAGGGCAACCTGACAAAGTATGATGGTGGCAAACCAGAGCAGGTGGCAAAGGATGTAAGCATCTATACACTTTCTATCAATGACGATGGAAGCCTTATCGAGATTGACGATTCATATGACCTTATCTACTTTGACAAGTCAGGCAAGGATAAGAGAATCGACAGAGATGTAGATGAGTATTCATATATCAATAGCAAGAGAATTGTCTATACATCAGATGGTGATTTGTATGTTTACACAGGAAAGGATGATTCACAGAGAATTTCCAGAAATGTATACTCATACTGGGTACCAGGTGAGCAGTCAGGATATTCTGATACATATTAAAATATGTTGATAAAAGAAGAACTATAAAAAATAGCATGTAAAAATCCCCGTGTGTTAAACATGGGGATTTTTGATGCCAAAGCATGCAAGAGAAGCTGCCAGTGGCAGGTTCTCTGTATACCAAAGTATGCAAGAAAAGCCTATATGTCCTGACACTTAGGACACAGCCCGTATATGATAGAATTTTTACACTGTATTGCAAAGCCATGCTCTGCTAAGATGTGCTCTGCAATCTCATTCATAAAGGCACAGTCCAGATGAAAGATGGCTCCGCACTTGGTACACTGTAAGTGCAGATGGTTTTCACAGTGGAGTCCCAAATCAATGTACTGATATACTGCCTGAG
>CAVKUD010000139.1:0-8124 GCA_963659315.1 Senegalimassilia sp.
CTCCTCCAGCCATGCAACAAACGTAACACATCTGTTGCAGCCTCCCCCACCCTCGCACCCCAAAGCGCAAATAATCCATAAGAATGTGAAAACCAGAGAAATATTTCCCTGCCCCAAAACTGTAATATAAAGTCAGAAAGAAAAAGTAATCAAGAGAAGGTATTACAAAGAAAGTGAGGAATAAAAAATGAGTGAAAAACTTCCAGTAGGTATTCAGGTCTATGGCTTAAGAGACCTCTTAGAAAACACACCAGAAAACTTTAAGGCAGTAATGCAGCAGGTCAAGGAAATGGGTTATGACGGAGTTGAGCTTGCAGGTCTTTACGGACTGGCGCCTGAGCATGTAAAAGAGGTGCTTGATGAGGTCGGACTTATTCCAATCAGTGCCCACGTTGCATTTGCAGAGAT
This sequence comes from Senegalimassilia sp., assembly GCA_963659315.1. Lineage (GTDB taxonomy): Bacteria > Bacillota > Clostridia > Lachnospirales > Lachnospiraceae > Roseburia. The sequence continues at coordinate 409 of CAVKUD010000139.1, forward strand.
GATGGAGGATATTGACAAGGTCATAAGAGACTATTCAGTGATTGGAGTCAAATACCTCGTAATGCCATATATGGCAGAGGAGTACCGCCCAGTAAATCCAGAGGGTTTTGAGAAATTCCTTCCATTATTAAATGAGATGGGACAGAAAATCCATGATGCAGGAATGACCTTCCTCTATCACAATCACGACTTTGAATTTGTGAAGCTTCCAGACGGAAGATGGGGATATGACGCAATGTTTGAAGCAATCCCACATGATAATCTGATGTCAGAGCTTGACACATGCTGGTGTGATGTGGCAACAGGTCAGGCACCAGAGTTTGTTAAAAAATATACAAATCGTATACCAGTTGTACATTTAAAGGACTACATCAAAAAGGGCGATGTTAAAAATATGTACAAGCTAATCGGAATCGACAGCGAGGAAGATGAGAAGGACACAGGATATTTTGGCTTCCGACCAGTTGGTTTCGGACAGATGATTTGGGAGCCTGTACTTGAGGCAGCATTAGAGGCAGACGCAAAATGGGTGATTGTAGAGCAGGATGAGCATTATGAGACAGACCCGCTTGAGTGTGCGAGACGGAGCAGAGAGTATCTGAGAATACTTGGATGGTAATTAATCAAAATTTGAATGTAGAAATTTAAAAAAATAAAAGGACAGGAGAAAGAAAAATGAAAGAAATAAGAATTGCAATTATCGGAACAGGAATGATTTCACATAGACATATGACAGTTATCCAGAATTTACAGAAGAAGGGACAGGCACTTAAGGTCGTAGCCGCAGCAGAGCTTGACAAGGATAAGCTTGAGGCTTTTGGTAAGAAGTATGGAATCCCAGAGGATAGCTTATATCAGGATTTCAGGGAGATGCTAAAGAGAGATGATATTGATGAGGTAGAGGTATGTGTACACAACAACTTACATACATCTGTTGCAACAGCAGTTATGGCAGCAGGCTTTGACTGCTACTCAGAGAAACCTATGGCAGCAAGCTACGCAGATGCCAAAATCCTCTATGATGCCCAGAAAAAATATGGCAGAAAGCTTGCAGTACAGATTAGCTCTATCTACAATCCTCAGACCCGTATCGCAAAGAAGATGATAGAGGAGGGCAAGCTTGGAAAAATCTATCATGTAAGAAGCGTGGGACACAGACGTCAGGGACGTCCTGGATATGACATGCCATTTTTCAGCAAGGATTTCATCAATCCAAAGGTAGGAGTACATGGACCATTATTTGACCTTGGAATTTATCATCTGGCACAGATGCTCTATGTACTGGGTATGCCAGAGCTTGAGAGTGTATACGGCGTGCAGTCATGTGACTACTGGACAGATGAGAGAATTGATAAGATTGCAAACCGTACAGCACCAGTTGAGGATTTGGGCGTAGGCATGGCAAGGTTCAAGGGCGGTATCTCAATGGACATCTATGAGGACTGGGCTATGCATATGGATGATATCGGAACAAGCTTTATCGCAGGTGCAAACGGAGGACTTAAATTTATCGATGTAGATACAACAGGTGGACCTCTTGCAGTACCAGAGGGAGGCTCAATCGTAGGTGGTGGAGCATTACAGAATCCTAAGCTTGAGTGGTTTGGAATCGATGCAGACGGCAATCTCTTTGACAATAAGTTAGATTGTGCGATTGGTGATATTACAGGCATGCAGGAGCTTATGTTAAATCCTGAAATGGAGAAATACAATGACAACCAGTTACAGTGGTACTCATACTTAAGAGGTGAGCTTGATGATACTACAAGAATTGATTCTCCATATATTGCAATGCAGACAGCCTTCCTGTCAGAGGGTGTTGTTCTCTCAAGTGAGCTTGGACGCAGCGTGACAGCAGATGAGATCAGGAAGATGTCAAAGTCTATTGCCCTTCGTGAGCAGGAGACACCATTTGGAACAATCAAGTATGATTTTGATGAGTACAAACCAGAATAGTCGGATTTGAAATGGATGTGGGAGGATAAAGCTATGGCAAAGGATATAGGTTTTGCAATAATCGGACATGGATTTATGGGACATGAGCATGAGAAAATGCTTAGTGATTTCCCTGGAATTAAATTAGTAGGAATAACAGACAAGGACCCAAAGCAACTTGAGGATGTGAAAGAGGGCATCAAGAGGTATTCGAGCAACGAGGAGCTTTTTGCAGACCCGGAGGTGGATGTGGTAATAATTGCTGCAAATAATAACCAGCATAGAGACCTTGTAATACAGGCTGCCAATGCCAAGAAGAATATTATCTGTGAAAAGCCAGTGGCTATGAGCCTTGCAGAGCTTGACGAGATGGAGGCTGCGGTAAAGGCAAATGGAGTGAAATTCACAGTCCACCAGCAGAGACGATATGACCCTGATTTCAGAACTGCCAAGGAAGTGTATGACTCAGGAATACTTGGAAAGGTATACTCAATCAAGAATCAGCTCTATGGATTTAACGGCAATATGCATGACTGGCATGTATTTGTCAGCGAGGGCGGCGGCATGTTATATGACTGGGGTGTACATCTTCTGGATCAGGTATGCTGGATGTTTCCGGGAGCAAAGCTTAAATCAGTCTTTGCAGATATCAGAAATGTAATTAACAAAGAGGTTGATGACTATTTTGAGATAATGCTCAGATTTGACAATGGTGTGACAGCCACAGTAGAGCTTGGCACATATTATCTGGCTGACAAGGTGCAGGATAAATGGTTTGAGCGTCACTGGTTTGTAGCAGGTGACAAGGGCACTGCATATGTAGATGGATTTTTCCCAGAGGGTAAGATTGTGCGTACAACAAGCCTTTTGACAAATGTAGGAGGAAAGAGAACCATGACAGCAGCAGGACCTACAAGGTCATTTGGCCCTGCGCCAGAGGGAAGAATCGTGACAGAGGAACTTCCAAAGGTAAATACAGAGCATAGAAATTATTTTGAAAACTATGTCAGAGCCTATAATGGCGAGGAAGAATTCCTGGTGCAGATTCCACAGGTACGCCGTGTCTTAAGACTTATGGATGCGGTCCGTGAGTCAGGACGTACAGGAAAATCCATTGATTTTGAGTAATGATTAAGCTGTTTTTATAAATATTTGTCTTCAGGGGAGCTGTTGCGGGCATGGCGTGGTGTCATACCGTACAGCTCCTTAAACATTCTGTTAAAAATCGTCTGGTTGGTAAAACCGCTTTCCCTCATCACCTCGGCAACGGACATGTCAGTGCTCATAAGCAGGCGGCCAGCATGGGAGATGCGCACCTCGTTTAGGTACTGGAGAAAGGTGATTCCCATATGCTGTTTGAAGAAACGGCAGAAGTACTCACGGCTGAAGCCTGCCCGGTCTGCTATATCATCAAGGGATATTTTTTCCTTATAATGTTCATTTACATAGGAGATAATATCACGCACCGTGTCATTAGGCTTAGCCTTATCACTAGCAGCCTTTGGCGGTGCATATTCAGAAAAATATTCAACCAGGTCAGCCAGCATAAGCAGGGATATGCCGTCCGACTGCATGGTTCGGGTGCTTTTATCCCTGATATTAGTACGGGTCAGCTCTCTGGCAAGCTGGCAGAGTCTGATATATTTTGAGGCTTTAGGGTCGTCAAGAGGCAGGGGATGGCAGCTTATGTTGTAGAGCTCAAGCTCAGGGCAATATACGGACAGCTGTTTTTTATCAACATGCATGCACAAAAACATGTACAGGCTGGAAGCTGAGTCTATAGAGTGTACCTCTCTTGAGTCAAAAACAATTAACTGATTTTTGGAGAGGAAGTAGTTTTCCTTCTCTGTATGAACTGTCACCTCGCCGTTGAGACAAAACAGAATTTCCATGGAATCATGCCAGTGCATAGGTATATGTGGCGCTTCCAGGGCAGCCAGGGAAACTTCTATGCCCAGATTTCCAAATGGGTGTAAGGATTCGTGATAAGCTTCTGCCATAATAAAACTCCTTATTTTATATAAAAATGTCAATATCGTTGTAAAACAGGATAATTATAACACTAGAATTAGCCTGAAAACAAGGTTAGAATACATCTTGTAACAAACAAAGAGATACTAATTAGATAAAATAAATGATATTTATATGAATAAAGGAGAGATTAGAATGGACGCAACAATTACAAGAAACAATACAATGGATATGACAACAAATAAGGGAAGCTTTTTAACACGTGTAAAAAGATATTTTATTGAAAATGTAGATGCTCTTACAGCAGGAGCAGCAATGGCAACTGGCAATGCAGGAGCAGCTGTTGAGATTATGAGAGCAAGCAGAAGATAATATAGTAAACATACGAATTAAAGGTCTGGGACTTACGAATTGGTAAGTTTCCAGACCTTTTTTATGCCTTTTTGTCATTAAAGCCAAATATATCATTCATATCACATTCCAAAAGCTGGCACATACCCAGTAGAAATGAAACGGAAGGATTCTGAGTCCCTTTTTCAATCCTGTTATAGGAGTATATTGAAATATCTACACCAATCAGTTGCAGCTTTTTTACCATATCGGTCTGCTTTATATTTTTTTCTTTACGCATTTTCTGGATGTTATCACCGATGGAAATATCTCCAACCTGTATAATGCGGTCTATGCTTGACTCGTTTTTCATTTTATTGCACCTCAGTACAATAGTATGGTAAGTAGAAGAAAAAACATTGCACGAGAGCGCAATAAGTGATATAGTTTTATTGCACTGCGGTGCAATAAAACATATGAGGAGGGTATTTTATGAGAAAATACTTTTTAAAACTTTATTCAGAAACAGGGAAAAAGCCGTTTACTTTTCTAAATGCGTGTCTTATGCTGCTGATACCATTTGTTGTCTTTATTGTATTAGCCAGTAAGACACCATCAAGTGAATCATTTATGATAGTGCTTGCTCCGACGATAGGGGTATGGATTGCATGTATTGTCATAAATGTCGTTCTTACATTCTCAAAATTTAAGGATGGTGGAACTGTAGCCAAGGTGACAATTTTAAGCTTATTTGCTTCTTTGGCATTTTTCTGTAAGCTTATTCTTTTTCCTTTTATCAAATTTTTATTTAGAGGCTCAACAGCTATGACAGCTATGCAGAGTGGAGATACCCAGCAGGCAGCTTCGACAATGAACCGATCACAGGGAGTTAAAACATCTGCGTTTAATTGGTTCAACTATGATGGAGTAGAAATTCAGGATATTCCGGGAGATGAGCCAGCATCAGAAGAATATATCTATAACAACAATGCTTGGGATCCTACATTACAGAGGTCTTATACCAGTGACGAGGATAATAATGCCAGACAGATGGGCTATCAGAATGCATCTCACGCAGTAAATTCTGGCGTGGATGTATCAAAACTGCAATAGCTTGGGTGAGGAATGAGATATGAAAAAAAGAATAGCTTTAATCATGATATCATCAGCGGTAATTACGTCATGCTGTGCCTGCGGTAAAACAGAAGATACACAGGAGGCTGACCAGTCAACGATTGAGACAACTGATGATGATTATGACGAGGACGAATATGAGACGGAGGAGGCTTCTGAAGCAGTCTATGAGGAAGTCACAGAAGAGGATACAGAGGCACTTGCGGATGAAAATGACCCGGACAGGAATCTTCAGATGTCGCAGGAGTGTTATGATCTCTACTTTGGAAGCCTGATATATGGTGATGCTCAGTCTAAGTATGATGATTACATGGAAGAGTATTGTGATTCAGATTATGACCCTGACTATGAGGATGCTTATTATTTTTCGATTTGTGCCTATGATGACAGCTACGAGCCACTGTTATTGCTAACGAGTGATAACAACAATTACAGAAATGCAGACAAAATCGCATTTTGTAGATTTTTGTATTATCAACAGGGAGAAGGAGGCTCGCAGATATCCCTGTATAGGGATTATATGAAATTTATATCCAACACAAGATATTTTTCCATGAACATGACAAATGAGAGATTGCAGATGCTCAGATATGGCAATCATTTTTACTATTCTGAGCAGAATTCTGCCGATGGGACAATATTCGAGACAAGAGAAGCAGAGCTGTTAGTTAAGGATTATTTTGACTCTGTGCCTGTATTTACGGACAACACAGATTATGCGTCTGTTTGTCTGGAGGATGGCAGAATGAGCCAGATTAAATGGTTCTCCTTTGACCAGATAGAAGAGGCTGAGGCATATTACAGCCAATATAAGACGGATGAAGACCATTTGACATATGTAGCCAGAATAACCGGAGCACAATAATAAAAAAGTCTGGGACTTACGAAATGGTAGGTTCCCAGACTTTTTATGTATTACATAAATATCCTGATTAATCCCAGAATTAGAAGGTGAACGGGATAAAACCAATAAAAGAACCATTTAGAGAAAGCCCTGCCCTTTTCCATCTGTTTTCCATTATAGAGATAAGCAATGACAATTCCAGACAGCCCAGTGCCCACCATGCTTCCCAAAGCATATATGATGTTGGTTGACACAGAAAATCTGCCGATTCCGCCAGCCAGATTAAAGCCAGCAAACAAAAGCACTGCAATAATAAATGACAATTTGATTTTCTTTTTTGAATCCTGACTCCATATAAAAAGCAGAGTAAATATCGGAGCCAATATTGCCCAGCTGCAAAACAGAGAGAGGATAATGGAAAACAGAGCATATGTAAATCTGAGAATCCTGTTGGACGTCTTCTCAAATACCACCAGAATACCAAAGCATATGAGCAGGGTAAACATCATATTTAATCCCTCAAATCCTATAATTCCATCCTGGGTAAAAGCCAGACAATATGGTATTTCTGAGATAAGTGCAAATAAAAGCAGCCTTATGGCATAAGCCTTTTTGGAATGAGTGTACTGATAGCCCTCAACTAAAAAGAAACACATTGTAATTGCCGTAAAATACCCTATATCCAGAAAAAATTCCGACAGAAAGCTGCCTGATTCCATAAATATAGTGGAGATATGGTTGAGCAGCATTGTGAGCATGGCGATGTATTTGATTACATCCCTGTTTAAAATCTTGTATTTTGCATTCATAACAGCCTCCAAATTTTGATTTATTGTTGCTGTGATTATTGTAGTGCAAAAAATATTAAGAAAAAATGGGGCATGGGATTAAGAGTTTTTTAAGATACGCTTTTATGATATAATGAGCACAGGATGTTAAGTTTTTTGATGAGATAATAGAGGAGTGGGATAAATAATGGATTCAACTGCTTTTAATATAGGCATATGCGAAATGTCGGCAGAATTATTTGTGTTGTCGGTGAAAAAAGGCTATGACTCAAAAGATTTTATAGAAAAGCTGATGAAATCTGATACAGCAATACATTTATATAATAAAATAGACACTCAGATGTGGTTAGGCTCAAACTATATAATGGAAACTTTGGAACAGGAAGTGAAGATTCTAAAAGGAGAATTGTATCCAGAAGATATAATGTCGTGGATTGGCTATCTGTTTGCCTGTTGGAATTTTACTTATGAGAATGATACTGCGCAGGATATGATTGAGCAGGCACCTGTAGATGTGTTATTGCTTGAATATCAGGGATTACATGTTATGTCGTTTGAAGACGCCATTAGAGAACTAAAAAATATATATAAAGAAAAGGTCTAGAGCTGGTGTCTCTAGACCTCAGACTGTAGACAAAGTCCTCGGCTTTATGCCGAGAATTTTATTATAAGAAAGAGACTTAAAGTCAGTATTTCCAAGACTTTCAAGTCTCT
>CAVKUD010000140.1:0-8116 GCA_963659315.1 Senegalimassilia sp.
CCGAGACTTGATGAAAACGAGTCGTAGACGAAGTTTGAATCTTAGTCGAGTGGATGCCATTGAACACTTAGTGAATTCGAGCGTATGCCACTTAATATTAAAAATTTTACACCTCACACATTGCGGGAAAACGTAAATGTGTGAGGTTTTTCTTTTGTTTTCTATGGAAAAGTGAAATACTATGGAATAAGCAATAAAACCATTGACACCATATATGACACCACATATAATACGAGTAGGAGGCATAGAAAATGTCAAAATGGGAAAAGCTAATAACTCGTATATATAATTTATCCAAAGACCTTCGATTTGATGAGTTGCGAAAGGTATTAGAAAGCTATGGATATGAAATGAATGCACCCAAAAGCGGAAGTAGTCATTATACGTTCAGAAAACAAGGCTGTATGCCAATTACAATACCCAAGCATGAACCAATCAAGAAAGTATATGTGGAAATGGTAAGGCAGATTGTGGAAAGTGAGGCGGAAAATAATGAAGACACTGAATGATTATATGGCAATGGCATATCGTATGGAAATTGTGGAAGATAAAGAAGAAGGTGGATTTGTGGCTTCTTATCCAGATTTGCCAGGCTGTATTACTTGTGGAGAAACTATAGAAAGTGCAATAGCAAATCTATTAGATGCCAAAAAGGTATGGCTTGAGGCTGCATTGGAAGACGGGGTAGAGATTCACGAGCCGGACAGTCTGGAAGATTATTCCGGACAGTTTAAATTGAGAATTCCACGGAGCTTGCACAGATTATTGGCAGAACATTCACAGAGAGAAGGAATCAGCATGAATCAGTATTGCGTGTATCTTCTTTCTAGAAATGATGCAGTGTATTCAAAATAAAGAAAAGGCTGCCTGAATAAATATAAAATTAACAGATGGACTCTGTCAGAAATTGGAGAGAAACTGGAACATGGAAAATGTAAATTTTAATAGCGCACTTTTGTGGAATATAAAACAGGAATTTGTAAGGCATGACAGAAGTGGAATATATGGATATACACAACGGACTCTTGCTTATAATTCTAATAGAATAGAGGGAAGCACTCTTACAGAAACACAAACAGCAGCACTGTTTGAGGAGGGCTATCTGCCTGTTTCTGAAGAAATATATAAGCGAAAAGATATCGAGGAAATGAATGGACATTTTCTCATGTTCAATAAGATGCTTTCTACAATTGAAGAGCCATTATCAGAGGATTTAATTAAAGCATATCATTATGAATTAAAGGCTGGAGTATTTGAGGATAGAGCCAATGGATATGCCATTGGTCAGTACAAAAAATGGAGAAATACTGTGGGTGGAAAGACTCTTGCGGAGCCAAGTGAAGTGGCTGAGCAGATGGAAAATCTGCTTTCCTGGTACCGTGAACAGAAAAATATTACATTGAAAACATTGGCAGAATTTCATGCCAGATATGAAATGATACATCCTTTTCAGGACGGGAATGGAAGAACTGGAAGAATGATTCTGTATCGAGAATGTCTGGTAAATAATATCATCCCATTTATCGTTCAGAATGACAATCGGGAAATCTATATCGCAGCATTAAATAAAGCCAGTGACCAGAACGATTATTCAGACATGGTATCATTATTTGAAGCTGAGCAACAGGAATACAGAAGGGCATGCGAATATTTTGACGTAGAAACAAGGTATCAATTTTATCTGGAGAACAGATACAGTAAATAACAATTACAAATCCCATAAGTAAATCCCAGAGATTTGCTTATGGGATTTTTACCTAGATGTAAAGATTTGCACCCAAACCGCCGATATAGTATAATAAAAACTAAAAATGGGGGTACTCTTGCATGATAGATATTCACTGCCATCTCTTATATGGTGTGGATGACGGAGCCAGGTCGCTTGAAGAGTCGGTTGATATGCTTAAGATAGCGGCAGCACAGAAAATAGACAAAATAATACTGACACCACATCGCAGACATGGGATGTTTGCATATGAGACAGAAGCTATTGAGAGCAGGTACATGAAGCTCAGGGAGTACGCAGATAAGCTTGGCATAGCCCTGTATCTGGGCACAGAGTATCATGTGGACTCAGAAATGATAGACAGCTTCAGGTCTGGCAGGTGCCACACTCTGGCAGATGGCAGATATATCCTGACAGAGTATTCACATGTCAGCGAGTACTCATATATGAAGAAGATGACCCAGGAGGCACTTCTGGCAGGCTACATACCAGTGATTGCACATATCGAGAGATATGGATGTGTCTGTGATGACCCTGATATTGCAGGAAAGCTTAGAAATATGGGAGCGCTGGTTCAGGTCAATGCAGATGCAGTGCTGGGAAATGATGGCAGGGCTGTAAAGAAAATCTGCAAGAAGCTCCTGAAAAATAAGGACGTAGACCTGATTGCCAGTGACAGCCACAATACAAGTACACGAGTAAATAATCTTGCAAAGTGCTATGATTATGTGGTAAAAAAGTACGGCAGAGATTATGCTGATTTACTTTTCAGGCAGAATCCAGGCAGGATTGTTACGAATTCATGACAAAAGATATACATAAAGGTGACAAGATGGACAAGCAATACGATTTAGACAACGAAATAGAGATAGACTTAAAAAGCCTTTTACTACAACTTCTTGCCAGCTGGAAGATTATATTTCTGGCGGCGGTGATAGCAGGAGGACTTGCCTATGCCTACAGCAGCTTTCTGGTGGTACCCCAGTATGAATCTACATCAGAGCTTTATGTACTCACAAAGAGCACATCTATCACAAGCCTTGCAGATATTCAGACAGGCTCATCGCTTACCAACGACTACATAGTTATCGTAAAAGGCCGTCCGGTGCTGGATCAGGTAATTACAAACCTACAGTTGAATGAGAGCTACAATACCCTGTATGGCAAAATCACACTTGAGAATCCATCTAATTCCCGTGTGCTTAAAATCACTGTGACAGATGCTGACCCTAATATGGCAAAGGCTATAGCAGATGAGGTAGCAGAGGTGGCATCTGCCTACATAGCTGAGAAGATGGAGCAGGATCCACCAAACATTATCCAGAAGGGCTACGCAGATGGACAGCCAGTCAGCCCTAATGTTATCAAAAATACAGCCCTTGGTGTCGCAGCAGGTCTTGTGATTTCAATGGCGGTTATAGTCCTCACAAACCTCTTCAATGATACAATAGCCACTCCGGAGGATGTGGAGAAGAAGCTGGGACTCAATGTACTGGGTACCCTGCCACTGGAAGAGAGTGAGGCTGATGACTACGGTCAGAAGAAAAAGAAGAAAAAGAAGGGGAAGAAATAAGACATGGAAACAGTTCGCTTCGGAAAAATTAAAGACCAAAGCTATACCATGAAGGAATCCCTTCGAGCTTTGAAGACAAACATACAGTTTTGCGGTGATGATATAAAAACCATACTGATTACAAGTGCAGTCCCAAATGAGGGCAAGAGTACAGTTGCCCTTGACCTGGCAAGGTCTCTGACTGAGTCGGGAAAAAGAGTACTTCTGATAGATACAGATATGAGAAAGTCAGTCTTTGTCGGACGACTGAGAGCCAGCTCTGCAAGTGGCGGAGAGATTTGCGGCTTATCCCATTATCTGTCAGGTCAGAGAAAGCTGGAGGATGTATTGTATAGCACAGAAATCCCAAGGCTTTTTATGATTTTTGCGGGACCATCAGTGCCAAACCCTACAGAGATTCTTGAAAAAAACTATTTCAATGAGCTGATTAAGTTTGGCAGAGAGCATTTTCACTATATTATTATGGACTGTGCGCCTCTTGGAGCCGCCATTGATGCAGCGGTTGTTGCAAAGCACTGTGACGGTGCAATACTTGTCGTAGCCCAGGGAATGGCAAGCGGCAGAATGATTCTGTCAGCTAAGAAGCAGCTTGAGGTGTCTGGTGTCAGAATCCTTGGAGCAGTCTTAAACAAGGTAAAGGCAAAGAAGAATGGCCAGGCACATGGCTATTATGGCAATTATTATGGCAGCTATTATGGTAAGGAAGGATCAGAGTGAGAAAATCAAGGTCAGGTTCAGATTTTTCACAAAAATTAAATAACATAATGTTTTTTCTTGCTGGTGTTCTGGCAGTGGTACTAATCGGTGTAATTGTGATTGGTCAGAAGACCAAGGCTGAAAATGCAGATTATACACAGAATCAGCCTGCAGACAATCTGGCTCAGTCCACCGAGGCAGAGGAAAAGTGGCAGGAAGGAACAATAGAGTACAAAGGTAAAAATTACAAATACAACAATCAGATAAAGGCATATCTGCTCATGGGAGTAGACAAGGACGGCGTGGTAGAAACTGCTAAGGATGGCATAAGCGGCGGACAGTCGGATGCAATCTTTTTGCTTGTTGCAGATACAGAGAAAGAGGAGATGAATATAATCTCCATCAACAGAAATACCATGACAGGTATTCAGGTATACGACAAGGATGGCAATAAGGTCGGTAAGATAAGAGCGCAGCTCTGCCTGCAGCATGGCTATGGAGATGGCAAGAAGCTGAGCTGTACCAGAACAGAGGATGCAGTGTCGGAGCTTTTTGACAATATCCCTATAAGCGGATATATGGCTATAAATATGGGAGCTATTCCATACATCACAGATGCAGTTGGCGGAGTTAAGGTCACAGTGATGGATGACCTGACAGATTCTGGCAGAGGGGTAAACCTTGTGGCAGGAGAGGAAAAGGTCTTAAATGGAGACGAGGCCTATGTATATATCAGAAAAAGAGATGTGGAGACCTTTGGAAGTGCGGATGAGCGTCTGAAGAGGCAGGAGCAGTTTATAACAAGCTTCATCACATCATTAAATACAAACAGCATAGAGAGGGAAAGCCAGGCAGTGGCGATATACAACGCTGTCTCAGACTATCTGGTAACAGATGTGGATTTTGAAACCTTGGTGGAGACTCTTTTAGGCTACAGCTACACAGAGGATAATATGCACACTATCTCAGGTGATACAGTCCAGGGTAGTGAATTTGAAGAATTTTATCCAGATGAGGATGCTTTGCAGGATCTCATCATTCAGATGTTCTACAAGCAGGTAGAATAGTTAATCAATGGTATCTGGTGCGAAAGCACTTGATATAGACCACATGTAATATTAGGGAAAGGAGGAAAAGGACTCATGAAGAAAAAAATGGCGGGATTACTTGCGGCACTTATGGTTTTTGCAATGGGAACTACTACTGTTTTTGCAGCAGTTTCACCAACAACAGAAACCCTCAAGGATAATATAAAAGACGCAGTCAGCACATCCGGAGATGCTGAGTACTCTGTTGTATTAGACACAGTTTCTGACTCTGTTAAGGCAGAGGCTTATGAGGAGGCTGTCAAGGCTGAGACAGTGCCTGCAAACGAAGAATCATCTGCAACAGTCCTTGCACTTGCTGAGGTTTCAGTTCCTGATTTATCAGAAACACAGGTCTCAAAAGGTGTAACACTTACTTTTGGTGTTAACGGTGTTAACCCAGGAGACAATATCTATGCGCTTCATCAGAAGAAGGATGGTACATGGGAAGTATGCCCAACTGTTGTAGGAAAGGATACAGTTACAGTAACTTTGTATTCTCTTTCCCCTATAGCACTTGTCAGGTACGATAACGGCCGTAAGGTTGCCACTAATCAGGTAATCAACGGTAAGGATGGTGCTGATGGCAAGGATGGCGCCGATGGCAAGGATGGTACTGACGGAAAAGACGGTACTGACGGAACCAATGGCACAAACGGTACAAATGGTACTAACGGAACTGATGGCACAAACGGCACAAATGGTACTAACGGAACTAATGGTACAAACGGTACTAATGGAACCAATGGTACTAACGGCAGAGATGGAGTAAATGGTACAACTACTGTTACTACAGTAAATAACTACTATACTACTGGTGGCGCAACCGGTACAACTTCATCAAATGCGTCGAATACGACATCACCTAAAACTGGCTCTTCTCTTCCAGTTTTACCAATTGCTGCTGTACTCACCCTAATGGGTATTGCAGTATGCGGAAAGAAAACACATAGCCTTTAAAGGAATAAAGGTAGATTCGAATCTTTTGTGAACATGTGGTAACGTGTGTTGCTCCCATCTGGGTGTCAGACATCCACAGAGGTCTGTATAAGGCCTCTGTCGGGAAACACACATAAATTTTTACGAGTTGAGGGTGCAAAATGAACAAGAAGAAATCTGGAGACATATATAAGATAATCTGTATAATTTTATTGATTATTCTCATCGGCATTGTGGCTGTGTGGGGCTATAAGATTATAGTAGAAAACAGGGCAAACAATAAATACGAGGAAATACAAAACACCGTCAATTCGGTATCAAATCAGGATAATGCAGTGACAGAAGCTGAGGACACAGAGGCAGTTGTCATAGAGACAGAGACCGAGTCTGAGACAGAGGAGGCAACAGACAGCTTTGACATACCAGAGAAAAATCTGGACTGGGCAAGCCTCTACAAGGAAAACAAGGACATATATGCCTGGATATATATACCTGGTACACAGGTTGATTATCCGGTTTTACAGAGTGCAACAGATGATACATATTACCTGAACCATAATATTGATGGTTCATATGGCAAGCCAGGATGTATCTATACAGAAAAGATTAACAGTAAGGATTTTACCAATTACAATACTGTTATTTATGGTCACAATATGAAGAATGGAGAGATGTTTGGATGTCTCCATGATTATGAGGATGAAACATTTTTTGACGAAAACCCATATGTGTATGTATACACAGAGGATAAGACCTATGTGTATGAGATATTTGCAGCATATACTGCTTCAAATGCACATATTTTAAATACTAACGATTTTAGCACACAGGAAGGCTTTGCTGACTATCTCGACAATGTGGTTTACAACAAGGCACTGGTTGGAAACTTCAGGGAGGGTGCGAGAGTGACCTCCGATAACAGAATAATTACATTATCGACATGTACTTCAAACAGCAGCAAGAGATGGCTGGTACAGGCTGTATTAGTTAATTAGGGATATGAATAGTATTAAGATTGACATAGAAAAATCAGATATGATTTCTACGTTTGCCAGCGAGACTTTTTATGAGTCGTGGAAGGTCTTTATGAGAGAGCTTCTGCAAAATGCCATGGATTCCTGCAATACCAAGCAGGCACTGGAATGGAGCTGGGGAACGGAGTTCCTGGAGATGGAACAGGCAGATTTATTAAATTCAATAAGAGAACCATATGATGCGCAGATACTTATCAACTATGATTCGGCATCCCAGATGCTCTCCATTGAGGATAATGGTATAGGTATCAACGAGCATGATGTGGTGAATTATGTTTCTAAAATTGGAAAGAGCTATTACACGAGTGAGGACTATTTGATGCAAAGGCTTGATTATGAGCCTGTATCTAAGCATGGAATAGGCCTCTGTTCGTGTTTTATGGTGGCAAGAGCACTTCTTATCGATTCCAAGAAGGACAAGGCTGTAAATACCGCATGGAACGTTATGGAGATACAAAATCTCGACCCGATAATGATTAAATGGTTTGAGGAAGGCTCTGAGATAGAGTATGTGCCAGGCAGCAGAAAGGAATCGGGTACCAAAATCACCCTTCCCATAAAGCCTGCATACGCAAAGCTCATAAATATGGATTTTCTCGTGTGGAGCGTACTGCACTATACCATGTATCAGCCGATTCCAATAACCATAACTGTGGATGGGAAAAAGCAGGTCTTGCATCAGAAGGAGATGAGCTGGCGTTTCCCTCATACAGAGGTGCTGGGAGCGACTATAATCAAGGTTGATGATGACATGCTGGAGGGCTATATCGCAGTATATAACCAGAGGCACAAGGGCATGTTTGGAGAGTCTGAGATATTCCAGCAGAATATAAGGGTCACAGACCATGTGGAGACGCTGGATTTGCGCCCGCACTGGCTGGATAATTTCACATATCAGCTCAACATAAAGCACAGGCTTTTGAACATGAACTATAACAGGTCCACAGCGGCAAGGGATGAGAAGCTTGAGGAGCTGAGACAGAGAATCGGACAGATACTCATAGACAAATTTGGAAACAATCCTATAGGCATGGGACAGTTCCTGTCAGATGGACGTAAGTCC
>CAVKUD010000141.1:0-8085 GCA_963659315.1 Senegalimassilia sp.
CCATATCCTTGATACAAAGTGAGTCAGCACCCATGTCCTCTACTCTCTTTGCCATCTCCATCCAGTAGTCAAGTGTGTAAGCATCTCCAAGTGTGTATGAAAGTGCTACCTGTGCATGTCCCTTTTCCTTGTTACATGCTGTAACTGCTGTCTGTAAGTTTCTGATATCATTTAAACAGTCGAAGATACGGATGATATCAATTCCGTTTGCGATAGACTTCTGTACGAAATACTCTACAACATCATCTGCATATGGACGGTATCCAAGGATATTCTGTCCACGGAAAAGCATCTGAAGCTTTGTATTCTTGAACCCATCTCTTAATTTTCTAAGACGATCCCATGGATCTTCCTTTAAGAATCTAAGGCAGGCATCAAATGTAGCTCCACCCCAGCACTCTACTGCATTATATCCAACTTTATCCATCTTATCGACGATTGGAAGCATCTGTTCTGTTGTCATTCTTGTGGCAATGAGTGACTGATGCGCATCTCGAAGGACGGTTTCTGTAATCTTAACTCCCATTTTCTTATTCCTTTCGAATATATATTTTTATCCAATTATTAAATTCCAAATATTGCCATGAAGCATCCGGCAGCTACCGCTGTTCCGATTACACCAGCAACGTTTGGTCCCATAGCATGCATGAGAAGGAAGTTTGTTGGGTCTTCCTCAGCACCAACCTTCTGTGATACACGGGCAGCCATAGGAACAGCTGAAACACCGGCTGAACCAATCAATGGGTTTATCTTGCCCTTTGTAATGAAGCATAAGAGCTTTCCGAAAAGTACTCCGGCTGCTGTACCAACCATGAATGCAACAAGACCTAAAACTACAATCTTGATTGTACTCCAGTTAAGGAATGATTCTGCACTTGTTGAAGCTCCTACAGATGTACCAAGTAAGATAACTACGATATACATAAGTGCATTACTTGCTGTATCCTGGAGCTGACGAACTACACCAGACTCACGGAAAAGGTTTCCAAGCATAAGCATACCAACAAGTGGAGCTGTAGTTGGAAGTAATGTACATACCACAATAGTAACAACGATTGGGAAGAGGATTCTCTCAAGCTTGCTTACTGGACGTAAGTTCTGCATCTTAATCTGACGCTCTTTCTTAGTTGTTAAAGCTTTCATAATTGGTGGCTGGATAATAGGAACTAATGCCATGTACGAGTATGCCGCAACGGCGATTGGTCCCATCAGACCAGTCTGTCCTAATTTTCCTGCAAGGAAAATGGATGTCGGTCCATCTGCTCCTCCAATGATAGATACAGCAGCGGCGGCCTTATCATTAAATCCAAGCAGAATAGCCAGGAAGTATGCTGAGAAGATACCAAACTGTGCTGCAGCTCCAAGTAAGAAGCTGATTGGGTTTGCGATAAGTGGACCAAAGTCTGTCATAGCACCAACACCAAGGAAAATAAGGGATGGTAAAATTGACCACTCATCTAATGTATAAAAGTAATAAAGTAATCCACCTACACCATTGCTGGTATGCTCTGGGCTTGCGATGATATCTGGATAGATATTTACAAGTAACATACCGAAAGCAATAGGTACAAGCAACAATGGCTCAAAGCCTTTTTTGATTGCAAGCCATAAGAAAAAGCATGCAAGGGCAATCATCACATAATTTCCGATTGTCAAATTAAAGAAGGCTGTCTGATGTAGGAGGTTGGATAAAGTTTCACCTACGTAACTCACTATAGTATCCTCCTAAATTAGTTTAATGTTGCAAGTAAAGCACCTGACTCAACCTGATCTCCAACAGTTACATCAATGCTTGCTACTGTTCCGTCCTGTGTTGCAACTACAGGTGTCTCCATCTTCATAATCTCAAGAATAAGGATTGTGTCACCCTTCTTTACAGCATCGCCAACCTTAGACTCAATCTTGAATACTTTTCCGGCAGCTCCTGCTTCAATCTTAACACTTCCTGCTCCTGATGCAGCGGCTGGCTTTGCAGCAGGTGCTGCGGCTGGTGCAGCAACTCTCTTTGGTGCTGCTGTAGAAGCAGATGTGCTTCCTGTCTCTTCTACTGTAACGTCATAAACGTTTCCGTTAACTGTAATTGTATAATTTTTCATTTCAAATGTCCTCCTGATTATCTTCTATTGATTGAACGTACTACAAATCCGCTTGTAGATGTTCCTTCGCTTGCAGCGATTGCTGCGGCAATAACTGCGACAAGTTCTGTATCATCAGTTAAGTTTTCCTCTATCACTGGTTCACTTGCTGCAGGAGCATCTGCAGCCTTTGCAGTTGCATTCTCTGCTTTCTTCTTCTCAGCCTTCTTATTCTCAAGATATGGGAATATCTTAAAGCAGCTGATAATAAGTGAAATCAGAATCAGTACTACGAATACTATACTCATAGAGATAAGAGTGTTAAGTCCTGCCTTAGACATCTTCTCTCCAAGTGAATATATTGGTGTAACTGTGACACCAGTTACATCCATAGAATAATAATCATATACTAACTGGAAATCTACATCTTTATCACCAAATTTAAGTGTCAAATCAGTTGTGAGTGTCTCACCTGATTTTTCCACTTTAAAGGAACTTGTATCAAAAGTGTCTGGATTAAAATTATCAGTGCTAAACTGTGTATTATCACCAAACTCTTCTTCTATCTCACCCCATGTTGGAACCGCATCAAAGATGCTGGATGAAATACCATATGCCTCGTACTGAGATATTACATCATCAGTAAACTCGAAATCTGCGCCATAATAGTCTGCTAATGTACTTACATAGTAGGCATCAACTACTGTCTGTCTCTCAAGATCTGAATAACTCATACCGTTGTAATCAACAGTTGTAGGATCAGTTCCGCAGGCAGCAAGCATAAGAGCTGACATTAAGACGCTCAATACTAATGCGATCTTTTTCTTCATAAGTCTGCCCTTTCTATTTTGTGCCATGTTTCTTTTCTGGCTTATATTCATATTTTGTGTAAAGCATCTCAAAAGCAGCTACAAGATATTTTCTTGTATCAGCTGGCTCGATAATTAAATCAACATAGCCATGGGCTGCAGCTGATGCTACACTTGACTGAAGCTTGTCATACTCGTCTGCCTTTGCATTAAGCTCAGCAGAATCTGCTTCTGGATACATAATCTTGGCAGCAAGCTCTGGCTCCATCATACCAATCTTGGCATCTGGATATGCGTATACCAGGTCTGCTCCGATTGACTTAGAGTTCATTGCAACATATGCGCTTCCGAAAGCCTTGCCTGTTACAAGGTTAACCTTTGCAACACTTGCATTAGATAAGGCATAAGTAAGCTTTGCGAGAGCCTTTGCAAGACGCTTCTCTGAACACATGCAGTTCTTGAAGCCATTTACATTTGTAAGGCTAAGTACTGGAATTGAGAATGCATCACAGAACTCAACGAACTCAGCAGCCTTCTCACATCCCTTTGCTGTAAGAGAAAGATCAAACTCTTCAGCCTTCTTTCCTTCCTCATCATAGATTACAGAACAGTTTGCAATAGCACCAACAGTCATGCCATTTAATCTGACAAATCCTGTTACCATGTTCTTTGCAAAATTCTTCTTTACTTCAAAGAAATTATGGTCATCAGCAATCTCAGAAAGGAGGAATCTTGGGTCTTCCTTCATTTCAGCCATGCTGTTACATACTCTGTTTAAATCATCCTCGCATGAATCTGTATATGGGTCTCCCTCATTATTAGCTGGTAATAATGATACAAGTGCTCTGATTTCAGCAATAATCTCATCCTCTGAGCCATAGCTGTCTACACAGCCATTGTTCTCACTCTGGAATTTAGCAGAAGCTGTGTCACACTTTTCAACTCTGTTTCCCTCGATGGAATCTGGAGAATTAACAAACATTCTGCCCTTTGACTCCTCGATAAAAGCGAAATCACAGAGTGCAGGTACTACAGAAAGTCCTCCACCACAGTTTCCAAACACACCACAAATCTGTGGAATCACACCATTTGCAGCCACTTCCTTTGCATATATCTGACCAAAGCCATCAAGTGCATCAAAAGACTCCTGAAGACGGATACCACCGCAATCGATAAATCCAATTACTGGTGCTCCCATTTTCATTGCCATGTCATACACAGAAGCAATCTTCTTTGCATGCATCTCACCGATTGTACCATTAAGTACTGATGCGTCCTGACTGTAGATGAAAACTAAGTTTCCATCAATCAGACCGTGTCCGATGATTACACCATCAGATGGAGTTTTTGCTGCAGTAAGATTGAAGTCTGTACTACGTGCTGTTACGAGAGAACCGATTTCCATAAAGCTGTTCTCATCGACCAACTTAGCAATTCGCTGCATTGCCAAGTTCTCATTGTTACTACTCATTTTATGACCTCCATTTATAAAAAAATAAAATTTTTCGCTATTATGATAATATATCATTTAGGAAAAAATTTCAACTTGTATTGTTAAATTTTTCACTATAGTTTCCGAAAAATCGCCATGAACATTATACACTGATAATGCTCATGGCGTTAGTTGCATTGCATCCAGAGAAGCTGCCAGTGGCAGGTTCGGTTGGTGTTTTTTAAAGAACTTACTTAAATATCTAAATCAACCTTCATCTCAGCTTCTGCTTCCTGCTTGAACTCCTCTACCTGCATAGGGCTTAAGACTGGAAGCTCATCAACCGAATGGACTCCAAAGCTCCTTAGAAACTCTTCTGTCGTACCAAATAAAAGCGGTCTGCCCGGCGCATCCAGCCTTCCCAGCTCACAGACCAGATTATACTCAACCAGCTTGCTTATGGCATGGTCACTTGATACACCTCTGATTTTTTCAACCTCTACTCTTGTAACAGGCTGCTTATAAGCTATTATGGAAAGGGTCTCTAAAAGCACATCAGTGAGCACCCTCTTCTTAGGCTGTTTTGCAATCCTTATCAGATACTCGTACATCTCAGTCTTAGTACACATCTGATAAGAGCCGTCAAGCTCCATAATGGTCACACCCCGCATTGAGTTGTTAAGCTCATCCTGCATTTCCTCTATCAGTTTTTTAGTCTTATTTTTATCTAATTCTAACGCATTTGCAATTTTTTCAAGCTCAACCGACTCACCCATGGTGAACAGGATTGCCTCTATTATTGCCTTGTATTGTCTGTCATCCATACAATCTGTATCCCCTGATATTACGCAGCTATTTTTGAATCAATCTTGATGTCATCAAAAATCCGCTCCTGCGATATAATAATTTTTCCCATTTTCATTAATTCCAATATAGCTAAAAAGGTAACGATAATGTCAACCTTTGAAGCCTGCTCTTCAAGAATTCCCCTGAAGCTGAAATGCCTGTGCTCTCTGGCATACTCTGTAAGCTGTTCCATTTTATCTTCAAGAGAAACCTCTTCCTTTTGGATTTTCCCGAATTTAGATCTGACAGGATCGATTTTCTCCACCTGTTTCTTCATAATACTCTGGAAAATATCATTTAACTTGGCAAGAGTCACATCCGATACAAGCTCATTAATGTCAACAGGCTCCTCGTATGCCAGCACCTCTGCTGGAATTGTAGGCTCCTTGAACATGGTCTTACAGGCATCAATCTGTCTGTCCTTAAGCTCGTATGCCATGCACTTGTACATTTTGTACTCCAATAACTGCTGGACAAGCTCTGCTCTTGGGTCTTCTTCATCTTCCTCATCTGTCACCTCTGATGGTAAGAGCATCTTTGACTTTATATCAATAAGTGTGGCAGCCATAACCAGGAACTCACTTAAGACATCCAGATCCCTGCGCTTCATCTCAGCAATATACTCCATATATTGTGCCGTAATCTCAACGATTGGAATGTCATATATATTTACTTTATTCTTGTCAATAAGGTGTAATAACAGATCCAAAGGGCCTTCAAACACCTGAAGCTTTACATTTAATTCCATATATAGTTGCCTTTCATCTTTTCAATACCCAGATATTGTAGCAGGATATGTGACTAATTTCAAGACAAATTTCCAATATTTAGTTTACCAGAGCTGCCAGGGCATCTACATTTAGTGTTCCCCAGGAATAATTTTCGTTTTCCCTGTTTCTCTTGCAGCTATTATAGAGCATAAGCTTAATCTCCTCTGGTCTAAGCAGTGGGCTTTTCTCAAGCACAAGTGCTATTGCGCCGCTGACCATAGGTGTAGACATTGATGTTCCTGTCTTGTACTCATACTCATCCTCATGGTTAGAAATACTTCTTATCTGATAGCCCGGTGCCAGCACCTCTGGCTTTACTATACAGCATCTGTTTGGTCCACGGCTCCCAAAGCTTTTGGGGTCAGAGGATCCCACCGTAATAATTTTTCTGGAGATTCCAGGAACAGTGATTGTAAACTCATCTGGTCCGTCATTTCCTGCGGCAGCAACTACTACCACACCACAATCCCATATTTTTTCTACCAGATCCAAAATAGCCTTTTGCTCATCTATCCCTGCGCCAGGTGTAAACCCAATTGAAAAATTTAAGATTCTGATATTATACTGGATATGGTTTTCAATAATCCAGTTAAGGCACCTGATAATATCCCATGAGTTTCCCCGGCCACTCTCGTCCAATACCTTAAGCTCAATCAGAGCAGCCTGGGGTGCTATCCCAAAGGAATCCGCCGCTATTATGCCCGATATGTGGCTGCCATGGGAATTATCATCATAGCACTTGCTTCTATGACGTATAAAATCCTTAAAATATGATATATTTTCTGCTATCTCACTGTGCATAAATGCACCTGTATCTAAGACCGCAATCCCTATGCCTTTTCCTGTCAGTCCATTTTTGTATACTTCTTTTGCATTTATTGCAGCTCTTATATTTTCCATTTTTAACTATGATATGCCTTTTCACATATTATGTTAAAATGTATTTTCCTTTGATATACATAAAAATACCGACCTCCAATCGTTAGATTTTATCTACGTCTGAAAGGTCGGTATTAAACTAATATATCAAGCTTAGTGTGTTAAAACACACTAAATTTTACTCTACAATTAAGCCTCTGCTGGAACATCCTTGATAGAGAAGCTGATACGTCCCATCTTATCTTTTCCAAGACATACAACCTTAACCTTGTCTCCAAGTGTAAGAACATCCTCAACATGGTTGATTCTCTCATTTGCAATCTTAGAGATATGAACCATTCCCTCTTTTCCAGGAGCAAACTCGATGAAAGCACCGAACTCTTTGATGCTTACAACAGTTCCCTCGAAAATCTGTCCCTGCTCAAAATCTGTTGTGATTGTCTTAATCATATCGATGGCAGCAGCAATCATCTTCTTGTCTGTACCGCATACAGATACACTTCCCTCATCTGTGATGTCAATCTTGACACCTGTACGGTCGATAATCTCGTTGATTGTCTTACCCTTCTGTCCTACAACATCACCAATCTTAGATGGGTCGATTGTAATCTGCTCAATCTTTGGAGCCCACTCGCTGACTTCCTTTCTAGGCTCAGCGATTGCCTTGCTCATTACTTCATCCATGATGTAGATACGAGCCTCACGTGTTCTTGCGATAGCCTCCTCTACGATTGGACGTGTAAGTCCGTGAATCTTAATATCCATCTGGATAGCTGTGATTCCCTCATGAGTACCAGTTACCTTGAAGTCCATGTCTCCGAAGAAGTCCTCAAGTCCCTGAATATCTGTAAGTACAAGGTAATCATCATCTGTATCGCCTGTAACCAGTCCGCATGAGATACCGGCTACTGCAGCTTTGATCGGTACACCTGCTGACATCAGTGACATAGAAGATGCACATACACTTGCCTGAGAAGTAGAACCGTTGGATTCAAATGTCTCAGATACAGTACGGATCGCATATGGGAATTCCTCTTCGCTTGGAAGTACAGGAACCAGTGCTCTCTCAGCAAGTGCACCATGTCCAATTTCACGACGTCCCGGTCCTCTGGATGGTTTTGTCTCACCTACAGAGTAGGACGGGAAATTATAGTGATGCATATATCTCTTTGTAGTTTCGAACTCATCAAGTCCGTCAAGTCTCTGTGCTTCTGCAAGAGGAGCAAGAGTTGTAATTGTACAGATCTGTGTCTGTCCACGTGTGAACATAGCAG
>CAVKUD010000142.1:0-8024 GCA_963659315.1 Senegalimassilia sp.
AGGATAGGTAATTATTGTTGGCGGGTTTCGGATTTAAGATTTTCTAAATGCTCTGATTGTGGTGGTTTAAGCTTGACGCAACCGCTTAACACTCGCCATCCATGGCTCGAGTCTCGCTCTCGGCAACGTCCTGTTGCCGAGTTGCTGTGGAGCGTACAGAGCATTAAGAAAATCTAACATCCTGCACAAGCCAACAATAATTACCTATCCTGCCACCGCATCCCATTTCTACGCTTCACAATCTCTTATGATACCCAGGGGTGGTGAATCTGGGCTGCAGGGCAGCCAGATATGAAGGCTGTGGTATATAAAGAAAATTATACCTTACATTGACAGTTTTAGTTAATAGATAAAACGAATATGAGTATATGTTTAATTAGAGAATGAAATAGTGTAAAAAACATATATGTAAGTTAGAATAAAGTAGTGTAAAAATATATATGTAAGTTAGAAAGTAATAGGGGGGAAATTATATAATGACAACACTAAATGAATACAAGTTAGGTGACATGATAGCACGTTATACTTTAGACGAGGACAATATAGCAGGCTTCATCCTGCTTCCAGCAGGGCTGATTCCAGACCCTGACATAAGCAAGAATATGAAGCAGGAAAACATGGTGCAGATTAAATACGCTGGCGACACCTACAACGAGGCTTATGCTGGGGGACTCACTATGCGAAACGGTGAGAGCTGCAGGAGGCTTATTTATGACAGGCAGGAGACTTCAAGGGATGGGGATGAGTTAGTTATCACTACCTTTTTGAAGGATGACAGGGGCTACGAGGTGCGCCATATCTTAAGCTACAGGGAGGGCGACCGTCATGTCAGGATGAAAAATATTTTTTTCAATCACAGTGACAACGTTGTGTCTCTTGAGATGTTTGAGAGTTTTTCCATGGGTGGTATCACTCCTTATGTGGAGGGGGACGCATATCTGTCTATGGATTTGTACCGTATCAGAAGTGTGTGGAGCGGTGAAGGCCGTATTGACAGGCAGACCCTTGAGGATTTATGCCTTGAGACCTCATGGAGCGGACATGCTGTGAGGTGTGAGCGGTATGGTCAGGCTGGGTCTTTGCCAGTTAACCACTTTTTCCCAATGGGGGCTATATATGATAAGAAGTCAAAGGTATTCTGGGACGCACAGATTGCCCACAATACTTCATGGCAGATAGAGGTCTACAGAAAGGATGAGGGAGTGGGCTTCAGCGGTGGTCTTGCGGACAGGGAGTTTGGTCACTGGATGAAAGACATCATGCCAGGTCAGTCCTTTGAGACTCCAGAGGCACTTGTGTCTACAGCATATATTCCAGATGAAGCGGAGTTTCAAAATGCAGATGAGCCAGCCTTTACCCTTTTCATGCAGAGATTTACTGAGGCTGGCAGGAGAACTGTTGAGAATGGACCAGAGACAGAGAGGGAGCTTCCAATAGTTTTTAACGAATACTGCACCACCTGGGGCTGCCCAAGCCATGAGAATATTTCTGCCATAGTGGATGCCATAAAGGATAAGGGTATCAGCTATTTTGTCATAGACTGCGGTTGGTACAAAAAGGACGGCATACCTTGGGACAGGGTGATGGGAGACTATGACATATCAAAAACCCTGTTTCCAGAAGGGCTTGATAAGACTACTGGAAAAATCAGACAGGCTGGCATGATACCGGGCATATGGTTTGAAATCGACAATGTGGCAGAGCAGGCTGATGCCTACCAGCTTACCGACCACCTCCTGCAAAAGGATGGCAGACCCCTCACCACATATTTCAGGAGATTCTGGAATATGACAGACCCATGGGTTGAGGACTATCTGACGAAAAAGGTCATAGGCACCTTGAAACAGTATGGCTTTGGCTACATGAAGATGGACTATAATGAGTCAATTGGCATTGGCTGTGACGGAGCCGAGTCTCTGGGCGAGGGCTTAAGGCAAAATGGAATGGCGTCTCTGGCATTTATCGAGAAGGTGAAGAGGGAGATACCAGATATTGTACTGGAAAACTGCGCATCAGGCGGTCACAAGCTTGAGCCAAAAATGATGAGTCTGTGTGCCATGGCTTCATTTTCGGATGCCCATGAGCTGGTGGAGATTCCTGTCATTGCGGCATACCTCCACAGAGTCATACATCCGGCCCAGAGCCAGATATGGGCTGTTATCAGGGAGGATGACAGCATACAGAGGATAGTGTATTCCATGGCAAATACTCTGCTTGGCAGAATGTGCCTGTCAGGTGACGTGACCAATCTGAGCCCAAAACAGTGGCAGGCGATTGAAAACGGCATTGATTTTTATAAGAAGGCATCAGCTGTTATAAGAGACGGAGAGACTCTGATTTTTGGAAACAGACAGGCGAGCCTGCGTCACCCATCAGGCTATCAGGCGGTGGTGAGACACACAGACAGGCAGAGCCTTGTTGTCATCCATACTTTTGAAAATGGAGGCGGCAGTGACATAACTGTGCCTGTTTTTCCAACACTTATGGCGGAAAATGAGTCTGACAGGCCAGAAGTAATTAACAAGCCAGTCTTATCCATCTATGCAGAGCCTTGTAATATGGACAAAGATCGGATTTCTCTGGAAAATGGCAGGCTTAAGGTAAGGCTTCAAAAGGATTTTGAAGCTGCTGCAATCTTGCTTGAGAGAGTTTGAGAGAGAAAACCTGAGATAGATGAGACTAAGGAATAAGAAAGAAAAAATAGGAAAAATGTAACAGAAATATTGAATGGATTGTGCAGGAGTTTTATAATAAGAGTATTAAACAGCTAAAAAATATAGAAATGGTATAACTAAATGGTGGAGATAAATGAAGATTTGGGTAACCAGACACGGACAGACAAAATATAATAAGAAGAAACTCATGCAGGGACTCACAGATGAACCCCTGAATGAGACAGGCATAGAGCAGGCAAGGGCTGCAAGAAAGCAGATTGGAGATGTGAAATTTGATGCGGTATATGCAAGTCCTCTTGACAGGGCTGTCACAACTGCTGCTATTATAGGAGGAGTCAGCAAGGATGAGGTCATAACTGACCCGAGGATTATTGAGGTAGATTTTGGCAAATATGAGCTTAAGAGCTATTACAGGCTGGGGCTTAGGATGTCCCTCTACTGGGCTTTGCCGGAGGTTTTTCCAGCACCGAAGACAGTTGAGACAATTCCGCATATGATTGAGAGGAGCCATGGATTTTTAAAGGAGCTTGAGCAAAAGGACTATGAAAACGTGCTGGTGGTATGCCACGGAGGAATCATCAGAGCCATCTGTGGATATCTGGAGGACAGACCAAACGGTATCAAATGGCGCCCCCACCCACACAACTGCGAGATTCGTATCTATGACCACAGTCAGAACCTAAGGAGGGGATAAGCATGAAATGCAAAATACTGATAATCGGTGAGGATTATAGCAACATAACTGATATATATGACAAGTTTGAAAAAATATATGAGGTCTTAATATCATCACCCATAGCGGCAGATATAAGCAGCCACATCAATTATTTTAAGCCAGATATGATTATGCTGTCTCTGGAGGGCGTGCATGATTATGTGGTGGATGAACTTAAAAAAGCCAAAGCTTCATACAGCAATATGCAGGGAATCCCTTTTGCGATAGTCGGAAACAAGGATGATTTGATGTGGTTCGAGCAGCAGTGGGCAGGACTTGCAGACCTGTCAATCGACACAGACAGGGAAATGGTTGACATACAGATAGATATAGAGGTTAAGATTGACAAGGCTGCCAAGAAAAATGCAAAGGCTTCTGCGCAGGCGGCAGCAGCTGGCAGGTATACAGGCACAAATAAGAGCATGAACACAAGCCAGAACATGAGCGCAAACCAGAGTATAAATACAAACCAGAGTATGAGCGTAAACCAAAGCATGAACACAAACCAGAATATGAGCGCAAACCAAAGCATTAATGCAAACAGAAATTTCAATGCAGGCACAGGCAAAAAAACAATCCTCGTGGTAGACGATTCCCCAATCATGCTTAAGACTATCAGAGAGCAGCTCAGGGAATTCTATGATGTAGTGATTGTGACCAGTGGCAAGCTGGCTCTTAAGTATTTAAAGGACAACAGGGTAGACATGATGCTTTTGGACTATGATATGCCGGAGATGTCGGGACTTGATGTGCTTAAGACTATGAAGGCAGATGCTGGCACAAAGGGCATACCTGTTGTATTTCTCACAGGAGTATCTGAGAGGGCAAAGATAGCGCAGGCTCTCGCATTGGGGCCACAGGGCTATCTGCTTAAACCAATAGATAAGGACAAGCTGTTTGCAATGATACATAAGTGTATTGGATAAGGGGCACATATGGAGAAAAATTTATATTCTCTTTTTGAATTACTTGACAAAGACTACATGGATAAGGCGCTGGCAAGTATAAATAAATATGGCAGTGCCAACAAAAAAATATATGACATAAGCGAATTTAGTCCCAAAGACCATAAGAGCGCCCACTATGCGGAAATCCGTCTGGAAGAAAAGGCCATTGGCTATATAGTTGATGAGGGTGAGTGGACAGACACAGAACAGGAGCAGAACAACCTCAATAATTCTGCAAAGATACTTGAGTTTATCTGTGAGAATAACCTCAAGATGAAAAAGCTCAATGCAGAGCTTAAGAGGTCGGCTGATTTAAAGTCCAGCTTTCTTGCAAACATGAGCCATGAGATAAGGACTCCTATGAATGCTGTAATAGGACTGGCAGAGATGGCACTCAGGGAGGATTTGTCCCCGACTGTAGAGGGCTATGTCAGACAGATTATATCATCTGGTCAGTCATTACTAACCATAATCAACGACATTCTGGATTTTTCCAAGATTGAGGCTGGCAAGCTGGACATCATATATTCAGAGTATGATGTCATGCAGATGGTCAGTGATGTGGGCTACACAGTTATGCCCCGGATAGGCAATAAGGACATAGAGCTTATCATGGATGTAAACCCAAGAATCCCCAAAATGCTTGTGGGGGATTGCGTGAGAATCAAGCAGGTGCTCATAAATCTTGCTACCAATGCTGTTAAATTCACAGACAGTGGAACAGTGACAATCTGGATTGATTTTATCAAAAAATCAGACTTTGAGATTACGCTTTTAGCATCCGTCGAGGACACAGGAATCGGCATAAAAGAGGAGGACATGGGCAAGCTGTTCGACTCCTTCACCCAGCTTGAGAGCCGAAAGGACAGAAATGTGGAGGGCACAGGACTCGGACTTGCAATCTCCAAAAACCTCATTACTCTTATGAACGGAAATATGCTGGTTGAGAGTAAGTATGGGGTGGGCTCCAAATTCGCATTTCAGGTTCCACAGCGTATCGCCAAATCAGGCCCGAGCATAGAGCTGCATACGGAAAAGACCATAAAGGTCGGAATCGTCGGGGACAATGAATATGCCAAGGATGCCTTAAGGCATGATTTGAAGAGACTGATGGTTGCCTTTTATGATTTTAAGATGACAGATGAGATGGATTATGATTTTGTATTTCTGGACAAGGAATCCTTGTCAGAGGATATGAGACAGCTTGCCATAGCTAATCCCCAGACCACATTTGCTGTCATAACAGGCTATTGTGATTCACTGGATTCTGACATTCCAAATATCATATATGTCAGAAGACCTATGTATGTAAACAAAATCAGTGCTGTCTTAAACCATGAGGACCCTAATGCTGTAAATTACGCACCAGCGGGCAACTACATAGATTTTTGTGCGCCGGATGCCAAGGTGCTTCTGGTGGATGACAATGAGATAAACCTGACTGTGGTGGAGGGACTTTTAGAGCCGCTTAAGATGCAGATTGATACAGCCACCCGTGGCAGGCAGGCGCTTCAGATGATAAAGGAGAAGAAATATGATTTGATTTTTATGGATCATATGATGCCTGAGATGGATGGTGTGGATGTCACCCGTATAATAAGAAAGGATTATCCAGAGTACAACACGGTTCCAATCATTGCCCTGACGGCAAATGCCATGGAAGAATCAAAGTCCATGTTTTTGATGGAAGGCATGAATGACTTCATAAGCAAGCCTGTGGAGCTGAGGCTTCTGGTGGCATGTATAAAGAGATGGCTGCCCAAGGAGCTGCAAAAGCACATGACGGCAGAGGCACATGAGATAAAGCAAGTGGAGAAGGAGAAGGCTGAGCTTCCTGTTATATCAGATTTGGATGTGGCTGAGGCTGTCAGGCTGCTGGGCAGCGAGAAGCTTTTCTGGAAGGTTTTAGAAAACTATTACAGGGATATTGACAAAAGAAGTAAAATAATAAGGGGTTATTACGAAGAAAAAAACTGGGATTTGTATACAATCGAGGTACATTCGCTAAAGAGTACCTCAAGGCAGGTCGGTGCCATGGAACTGGCTGAACAGGCGGCAGAGCTTGAGAGGGCAGGAAAAAACAATGATATAGAAAAAATCATTGCAGGCACAGAGGATATGCTTAAGCTATTTGAGTCTTACAAGTCGGTTTTTGCGCCTTATTTTAATAATATGGAGAATCAGGAAAATACAAGCGCTGGACCATTGTTTGAGGGCAGGCTGAGGGATGAGTACCTGGCTAAGCTCAGGGAAGCCTCAGAAAATCTTGACTTTGATACAATTGAGCAGGCAATAGC
Source organism: Senegalimassilia sp. (assembly GCA_963659315.1). Taxonomy (GTDB): domain Bacteria; phylum Bacillota; class Clostridia; order Lachnospirales; family Lachnospiraceae; genus Roseburia. The sequence continues at coordinate 6,635 of CAVKUD010000142.1, forward strand.
AGAGATGAATACCTACTCATATTCAGATGACGATAAGAAAAAATATGAGGTGTTAAAGGACGCATTTGATGATGTGGATTTTGACGCCCTGGACAAATTGCTACAAGGTTGGATATAGTATGAAATATAAGGAATTATTTGAAACAGGTATTAAAAGATGTTCTAACTGCAATTGCGATTTACCTGAAGGGTATGATGGCGAAATCTGCCCCAGATGCAAGGAGGTAGAGCTTTTCGAGCAGGTCAAGGAATACATAAGAAGCAATAACGTGACCGAGTGGGATGTGGCAGAGAAATTTGATATTCCCAGAAGAAAGGTCAGAAACTGGATTTCCCAGGGCAGAATCGAGTACAAGGAGGATGGCACACAGCACTTTGGAAAAATATACGAGAGGTGCAGCAGGTGCGGTAATCCTGTGCTTTTTGGAGCAGAATGTCCAAACTGTGCAAAGAATTTCAGGGGATAAAAATAAAATGTTATTTTTTTAACAAAAAGCTTTTAGGCTATTGATTTATTTTGTATTTTTTTATATACTTCATAAGTGAAAGCGCAAACAAATTATCTGCTATAAATATACAGATGATTAAATAAATATTTTAGAAAAGAGGTTAATGAGATGGCAAAGGTTGATTTAAGCAAGTATGGCATCACTGGTGCAACAGAGATCGTTTACAATCCTTCTTACGAGACATTATTCGCAGAAGAGACAAAAGCTGGTCTTGAAGGTTATGAGGTTGGACAGGAGACAGAGCTTGGCGCTGTTAACGTAATGACAGGTATTTATACAGGACGTTCTCCTAAAGATAAATACATCGTTATGGATGAGAACTCAAAGGACACTGTATGGTGGAATTCAGAGGGATATCCAAATGACAACCACCCAATGACAGAAGAGACATGGGCAGTTGTTAAGGATCTTGCAAAGAAAGAGCTCTCAAACAAGAGACTTTTCGTAGTAGATGCATTCTGTGGAGCTAACAAGGATACACGTATGGCTGTACGTTTCATCGTTGAGGTTGCTTGGCAGGCACATTTCGTAACAAATATGTTCATCCAGCCTACAGCAGAAGAGCTTGAGAACTTCGAGCCAGATTTCGTAGTATACAATGCTTCAAAGGCTAAGGTTGAGAACTTCAAGGAGTTAGGACTTAACTCTGAGACATGTGTAGCATTCAACATTTCAAGCCGTGAGCAGGTTATCATCAATACATGGTACGGCGGAGAGATGAAGAAGGGTATGTTCTCTATGATGAACTACTACCTTCCACTTAAGGGAATTGCTTCTATGCACTGCTCAGCAAACGCTGATATGAACGGTGAGAACACAGCAATCTTCTTCGGACTTTCAGGAACAGGAAAGACAACACTTTCTACAGATCCTAAGCGTCT
>CAVKUD010000143.1:0-7987 GCA_963659315.1 Senegalimassilia sp.
CCTATTTTTGCAGAGCAGATAGTTAAACAGCGGTATTATTACCAGTGTACTCACCGCTCTGTATAGCCAGAATCTGGGCAATATAAGAAGCGCCGCCAGCTGACATGCAGTACTCCCCAATGTAACAAAAATTATTTTCTTGAGCCATCCTGATACGCAGGTTCTGGAAAGCTTGCAGCTGAGAAGGTAGATTACAAAATTGATTAAACAGGAGTTTAGGAAATATGTATCGAGATAAAATGCATAGATATTTTCCACCTCACTTCCATATATTATACGAATCATAATATCAATGACCGATGGAATATTTTGACAGAAAATGCCGATAAAAATGTTTACAGTTAATAATACAGAAAACCTGCCACTGGCAGCTTTTCTGCATACTATGGCATATGAAAAAGCCCAGGCATATTATATACCTGGGCTTTGTGTCTTTGTCTGATTTGAATTACTTCCTTGAGTTCTTTAAGAAATCAGGGATATTAAGCTCTACTGGCTTAACATTGCTTGTAGGCTGTGTTGGCTTCTGAATACCAGGGAAAGTGCTCCTAGGAGCAGTTGTAGTTGTTGTGCCTGTGCCTCCTGTAGTATGTATACCACCTGTACCAGCTGTCTGATGCAGACCATTTCCTGTAACTGATGTTGGTCTTGTCTGCTGCTGTGTAGGATATGTCATCCTGCTTGTCATTGATGCAGCAGCGCTTGCAGCTGATGGCTTTCCATTCTCAAGTCCTGTAGCAATAACAGTGATTGTAGCCTCATCTGTCATTGTCTCATCATACTTGGCACCAAAGATAATGTTTGCGTCAGCTCCTGTAAGATCCTGAACATAGCTTACAGCATCATTTGCATCTAAAAGAGAAATATCTCCTGAAATATTTATAATCACATGTGAAGCTCCATTGATTGTTGTCTCAAGAAGTGGAGATGCAACAGCAAGCTTAACAGCCTCGATTGCCTTCTCATCACCCTTGGCACTTCCGATACCAATATGAGCCATTCCCTTGTCCTTCATAACAGTCTGTACATCTGCGAAGTCAAGGTTAATAAGTGCAGGTAAATTGATAAGGTCAGTAATACCCTGCACACCCTGCTGTAACACTTCATCTGCCTTCTTAAGAGCATCTGGCATTGTAGTGCGACGGTCTACTATCTCAAGCAGCTTATCGTTAGGGATAACAATAAGAGTATCAACATTCTCCTTAAGCTTGTCAATACCTGAAACAGCATTTATCATTCTCTGTTTTGCCTCAAATTTGAATGGCTTTGTAACTACTCCTACAGTGAGGATTCCCTGCTCCTTTGCAAGCTTTGCAACTACAGGTGCAGCACCAGTTCCGGTTCCACCGCCCATACCGCATGTAACGAATACCATATCAGCCCCTTTAATAGCTGCTGATAATTCCTCAGAGCTTTCCTCTGCTGCTTTCTCACCGATTTCAGGCTGTGCTCCTGCTCCAAGTCCTTTTGTGAGCTTCTCACCAATCTGAATTAACTGTGGTGCCTTACAAAGCTGTAAAGCCTGTTTATCTGTATTGATGCCGATAAACTCCACACCACCAATATTCTCATCAATCATTCTATTTACTGCATTATTACCAGCACCGCCGACTCCTATTACAATAATCTTTGCACTAGCATCTGCTTCTGTTGTTCTAATCTCAAGCAAAGGTATTTCCTCCTGTTTCTTTCCCAAATTTATATAAATGCATTATTATCAAAATCTCATATAGACTATAATATATTTTTTCCAGCAAATAATCAACATAAAATTGTGATTTTTTTTGCATTATTCATTCTTTTGAAACACAATATTTGTATTTTCTTCGTTCCAATCCTCTAAATGTAGTGTTCCACTCATTTCCGAGAGGTCTGGCATTATTGTTGCAAGACGCTCAACCTTTTTGGTCAAAAGGCTTGTATCTCCTATAAGCACTGTCACATTGCCATATGTAAGCACAGGTGCATTATCTACTCCGTAGCTTATCTTGTCCGGCACTAAATCCTTTCTCTTAAGTGCCTGTGTCAGTGACAGGATACTCTTTAAATCAGATGACTTGATGGGCAGCTTTTCATACAGGACAACCTCGTCACAGGATATCCCATCAATCTGCGGTACATCCGCTATGATATTTGATGAGGTCTCCACCACAATGCCATCCCTGTCAAAATATGCGTTTTCATTGATTTCAGGAATATATACATAACCCATCATGCCCTTTTCATAGACAGAAATCCGCAGTGTATGCGGGTCATCCAGGCTTATCTCCATAGTATCTACAAATGGGATTTCATCTGTGTCTACAAACTTGTATTTAAAAAACACATACAAGGAATTCCATGAATACTCATCATTTAAGACTACCTTCTGGATAGTTTCTGAATCGTAGAGCACATTTCCTTCCACCACCACATTTTTCACCGTAAAAAGCTTAAAAGCCACAGCAAACATGATTCCCAGTACAATTGCTATTACAAGAATAGCCTTAAGGATAAAATGTCTTCTCTTTTTTCTTTTTCTCTTTTCTCTAATCATTTTATTACTCTATGCTTTCCAGTTTAATTCCCTTTGACACGCTGAGCACCAGTCCCATCTCCGCCATCAGGAAGATTATTGACGTTCCACCGTAGCTGACAAACGGAAGAATTACACCTGTATTTGGAATTGTATTGGTAACAACCGCTATGTTTAAAATTGCCTGAATCGCAACCTGTGCCATAACACCTACTACCAGAAGCGAGCCATACAAGTCCTGTGAATTACTCGAAATCACCATCATTCTCCATATAAGCAGTACAAATAAGAGAATAAGGCACACTGCTCCAAAAAGTCCCAGTTCCTCACATATAATGGTAAAAATCATATCATTCTGTGACTCTGGCACATTTCCAAGCTTCTGCAGGCTCTCACCAAGCCCCTTGCCAAAAAGTCCGCCTGAGCCGATAGCATACAAGCCCATCATGGTCTGATAGCCGCTGTCTCCTGCAGTCTCTGGATGAAGCCATGCCTTAACTCGGTCTCCTCTGTAGCCTGCAAAGAGTATGAAGAAAACGACAAAGGCAGCTCCCAAAAGTCCCAGAATCACAAAGTGCGAGTATTTAGGGCTTGCCACAAAAAGCATACAGGCTATAATTCCAAAGATAATTACAGCAGTACTCAGGTTACTGTAGGCTACTATTCCCAGAAGCGGTATGGTCATGGCAAAAATTTTTGCCAGCGTCTTCCAGTCTCCCATCTGCCTTGGCACCTTCTCTATAAGTGCCGCAAGAAAAATAATAATTCCAAGCTTTGCAACCTCTGATGGCTGGAAGGATACAGGTCCTAAATCAATCCATCTTGATGAACCATGTGAGCTTGAACCGATTCCAGGAATAAATACCAGTATACACAGCACAAAGGAACCAAAATATGCCAGTGTACCAAACTTCTTCCATATCCTATAGTCTATCTTTGCCATGATAAACATCATCACAGCCCCCAGTCCTATATTTCTGAGCTGTCTCTTCAGATAATAGGCATCATCACCGTACTTATTAGCAGAGACATAGGCGCTTGAGCTGTAAAGCATGACAAGTCCAAAACTTAACAAAAAGATTATAAGGAATAATAAATTATAATCGAAATATGCAATTTTCTTTTTCTTCTCTCTTGGTTTTTCTCTCTGTCTCTCTCTACTCACCAATATTACTCCTTTAAATTACGAACAATCTCCTTAAATATTCTTCCTCTTTCTTCGTAATTTGGAAACATTCCCCAGCTTGCACATGCCGGTGAAAGTAAGACTGCATCTCCACTTACTGCATGGTCATAACAGTAATTTATGGCATCCTCAAACTTTTCAAATTTAACAGTATTGTCAAAGCCATGTCTGTGGGCACACTCTGCAATCTTGTCTGCTGTCTGTCCGATAAGCACAAGCTCCTTTACCTTGCCGTCAAAGGCTTCTATCCACTCGTCATACTCTGACTGCTTATCATAACCGCCGCCGATAAGCATTGTAGGTCTGTTCATGGCTCTGATTCCCTGAATGGCTGCGTCTGGATTTGTTCCCTTTGAGTCATTGTAGAACTTAATTCCACGCTTTTCTGTGACATACTCTATTCTGTGCTCGACAGCCGTAAATCTGTGAAGCACCTCAACGATTTTATCCATTGGTACTCCAAAATACAATGACATGGCTGTAGCTGCCATAATGTTTTCATAGTTATGTCTGCCAAGGAGGTTGACCTCGTTTACATTGACAACCTTTTCGGTTTTTCCATCATGTGCATAGATGATGTCATCACCATCCAGATAAAAGCCCTCTTCAAGCTTTGTGGCACTGCTGAAAAATACAACCTTTGCAGGACATTTTTCTGCGAACTCTCTTAAGACCTTATCCTCATAGTTTAATATACAGTAGTCACTGCTCTTCTGGTTTATGGTTATATCCTCTTTTGCCTTGATATAATTCTCCATTGTATGATGTCTGTTCAGATGGTCTGGTGTGATATTAAGTATTGCAGATATCTTTGGAGCAAACTCATGAACTGTCTCAAGCTGGAAGCTTGAAATCTCTGCAACTGTCACTGTATCATCTGTCATATCAGACACCATTGAGGTATATGGTATGCCGATATTTCCCACCACTCTGACATCATCAAAATAATTCTTCATTATCTCCCCTGTCAGGGCTGTTGTAGTGGTCTTGCCGTTTGTTCCTGTTATGGCAATTATTCTACCTTTTCCAAAATAATAGGCAAGCTCTATCTCTCCCCAGATTGCTATTCCCTTATCTCTCATCTCATTAACCATAGGAATGTCTGTCGGCACTCCCGGGCTTAACACACATATAGATATTTTATTCATGGTCTCATCATCTAAGTCACCTAATACAAGTGGGATTTCCTTAAGCTTTGGATTGTCAGCATAGAGCTTTTCTGTATCCAAATCCTTATTTCCATCAAATAAAACTGTATCAATACCCTTTGATATTAATAACTCTGCTGCGGCGATTCCGCTCTTTCCTGTACCTACAACAAGTACTGTCTTTCCTTCAACCTGCATTTTATCTTCCTCCATTTAACTACACATTAGTATACGTTATTCACTGTTCATTATCAAGAACCGATAAGTAAGGTAATATATTTTCAAACAATTCTTTTGCAACAGGTGCTGCAATAGTGCCTCCATAATAGGCTCCCTGGGGGTCATTGATTTTTACCAGTATCATTATCTCTGGGTTATCCGCTGGTGCAAAGCCTAAAAATGAAGAAATATACTTATTATCACTTCTAGGGATGGTCTGGGAGGTTGCAGTCTTGCCTCCAATCTCATAGCCCTCGATATATGCCTTGTTGCCGCCACCCTCGGACACTACCTTTTCCAATAAAAAACGCATTGTTTCAGAGGTCTCTCCAGATACTATCTGTTTTCCCTCCGCATAGGGGATTATCTGCTCCTCTCCGCTTTCACTGTCTATGATGCCTTTGGCAAGATGGGGTACGACTGTAGTACCACCGTTTATAATTCCAGATACAGTGGTCATAAGCCTGATTGGGGTAATCTGAAATGACTGACCAAAGCTTACTGTAGCAAGCTCCACCTGCCCCATGTTGTCCTTGTCATGCATGATGGTTCCTGCTTCTCCTGGAAGGTCTATGCCAGTTTTGTTGAGTAAATCAAACTTTTCAAAATAGGAATAGTACCTGTCTACGCCAAGCCTTAGACCTAATGATATAAAAACTGGATTGACAGTGTTCTTATTTTAAACCTAAATTAAAAAAGCTACGCCTGTTCTTCCTGCTTTACGATCCAAATGCCTGTTGAAAAGTCTAACTGCTTATGCTCTAATTTTCCCATTTTACGCAGTTGTGCAATAGATGTGTAGACATAGCTATATTTCATATCCAGTATTTTAGCACACTCTGGTATTTGTAAGTGTGGATTTTCTGAAAAAAGCTTCAATATTTTTTCGTTTGTCTCCCTTCTCTGTCTCTCATACTTTTTCTCCCTGTGATAATCAAATTCTAAGGTAAATATATCTTTATCTATCTTGTCAATAATCTCTATCACATTGTATAAACCTAATAAATCGCTCAACTTGTCCTTTTCAAAGGTTACAGTCACATGACTATTGGGTTCTACCTCAATTTTATCAATGATATTTTTCAATTGCATGGTAATCGCATCCTGCTCTATGGAACTATTATGTAAGACTTTTCTTATCTGCTCAAGTTTTTCCTTGTAATCATTATATGAATATCTCATACCTTTTAGAACACTTACTTTGTCAGTAAGCTTCTTTATTTCACTTTGAAGCTTTTGATTATATTCCTGGAAGTCAGAATCCTTTATTACCCCATCCATTAATTTATTGAATAAGATATCTTTTTTCTTTTCTTGTCGCTGTAGTTCTTCCTCCAAGTTACTTAAAATACTATCATTTGAATCATCCTTTAAAGCAATCTCTATGTACTTCATTGCCTTATCAATAATACCTGTGTCTTTTTGAAATAACTGGCTAAACTTCTCTTTTGCTTTCTCGTCTATCAAATCACTTAATACTGTTTCTTCTATTATAATGTTGTTGCATTGTTCCTGTCCTAATTGAAGCTTCTTTGAACATTTCCAGTTTTTTAATTCATTTTCTGTTCCTGCTTTCACCCTGTAACGATAATAATAACAGCCACATGATTTGCATACAATCTTATTCGTATATAAATGTTTTCCTGTTAGAATTCTATCCTCTAAGCCTGTTTTGTATCTCCTGCTTTTAAGCATTTCTATTGTTTCTTCCTGATACTCCTTACTGACTATAGCTGGCAATGCATTTTCATAGTATATCCATTCTTCCTCTGGATTTTGCTCTCTTTTCTTTGTCCAGAAGTTCATATTATCCTTGTTCATCACTATCGTTCCATGCATTCTCGGATTATAGATACAGCCATTTCTCCACCATGTAGCAGATATCATTCCCGGCTCCATGCTCCTCGTTCCTGAAGTTCCCTTTGACCGATAGCCTTTTTCATACATATACTTTGCCAAACGATAAAATCCCATGCCACCCCTTACAAGCTCAAATGCTTCTCTTATTGCAGCAGCTTCTTCTTCATTTATCTTGTATACATTGGTTTCTATTTTATCCCAGCCAAACATTTCCCTGCATACATTAATCCCAGTTTTAAACTCCTGCCTTTTCGCATGTGCATCCCTTATTTTTTCTGAAAGCATGACACTCTGGAACTCATTGAATTTTGAAATCATGCTATAGACCATGTGATCCTGTTCATGATTGTATAATTTGCTATCAATGTAAAAGAATAATCTTTTACCTGTTTTTAATAATTCTCTTATGAATAAATTCCACTCTAAATCGCTACGCATCAACCTGTCCTGTGATTTGACTACAACTAAATCGTAATCCATCGTTGACAAGCCTGCATACAGTTTTCTATATTCGTAGCGATGCTCCGCACTGGTGCCTGATTTTGCCTCTACATATTGATGTACGATTATCCAATTACGTTTTAAACAATAATCTCTGCTGTATTCTACCTGCCTTTCCAAGGCATCTACCTGTGCCAGTTCCTCTGTTGAACATCTGTTGTAAATCACAACTCTTAAAGAACTGTTTAAATCAATGCTATCGTATGCCATATTGTTACAACCTCCTGCCTTTCGCATTGGAAATCAACTGCTTTACCTTGATTCCATCCGTTTCTGATAAGTTCCCAGTAGTTACTAATAAACTAATTATGTTTATCAGAATTTCTTTCTCCGTTCCTAACTGGGTGTGGGATTGTAACGCATTACAATTACTGTGTCCAGTAGCATTTTTCAAACTATTTCCTGCCTGTTTTCCCTTGCTACTATCTTTATGACTCTGTGTATCTATATATTCTTTCATACTGATTCAAAATCCTTTCTATCGGATTTTACTGAATCATGTTGCACCTCATCTTTTGCAGTCCGACACGCAGGGCATCGGACTGCCATTTGCTTTTT
>CAVKUD010000144.1:0-7955 GCA_963659315.1 Senegalimassilia sp.
ACCTTTGGAGATGACATGCCCTCTCCCCTGAACAGACTCACCAGGTCTTCCTTTGAAAGCTGTGCCACAAACTCATCCAGTGAAATCTTATTATTGTATACATCCGAAAGCTTGTAGCCCTTATCTCCCGTATAGGCTATCTCCTCCGGCTTTTCCACTCTGTCATATGGTCCAAAGCTTCTGACTGGAACTGCTTCCATGCCCAGAGAACCATCCTCTTTTCTGCACATGCGCTCAAAGCTCTCGGCTGGTGCATATGCTTCCTCAAGCTGTTCAACTACCACAAAGTCCTGCTCAAAGCGTCCCACCTTGGCAGCACTTCTGACATCCTCACCAGCATAGACAATGTACTCTCCTGCTTCCAGTACAAAGGCATTTTTATGACCTGTAACTCCGCTGTCATCAAAGGATGCTATGTCTTTTTTTAGAACTACAATACTAAGCTCTTCAGTCTCACCTGCTTCAAGTGTCTTCGTCTTGGCATAACCACAGAGGACTCTCTCGGCTTTTCCAAGCTTTCCGTTTGGCGCCTTTACATAGACCTGTATAGTCTCTTTGCCTGGGTATTTTCCTGTATTTTTCACCGCCACATAGACTGTGACCTTATTAGTATCACCGCCACATATAGGACATGGCTTTTCCAGATGGTACTTGTTTTCAAAAGTCGTGTATGACAAACCATATCCAAATGGGTACATCACCCTGTCTCTTGCAAAGGTCTCAAAATACCTGTAGCCCACATATATATCTTCCTTATAATAATTCTTTTCATCATCACCGAAATTTGCATCAGAGGGATAATCCGAAAGATTATAGGCAATCGTATCTGTGAGGGAACCACAGGGACTTACCCGGCCTGTTAATACGTCACAGACTCCATTTCCGCCTTCCTGACCTCCCTGCCACACATACATGACAGCGTCAGGCTTAAGCTCATCCACCCACTTCATATCAATGATATTGCCCACATTTAAGAGGACAAGCACTTTATTAAAGCTTGTTTTAACTTTCTTTATGGTATCAAACTCTACATCACTTAATCTGTACTGCCCCGGCTTATCAAAAGTGTCCTGGTCTTCGCCAGCAGTTCTTCCTATTATAATAAGCGCCTTGTCATTATTTTTAGCAGCCTGCTCTACAAGGGCATCATCCAGTGGCATCTCCTTCTGCGACCAGGGCACCTTGCCCCAGCCCTGCCCCTCGTCATAGGGATTGTCCTTAAGCCAGTTCTCATAGGCACTGAGGACATCTGCGTCCAGCTCAATACTTTTTTCAGCCTTTAAGGCGTCAAGTATTCCTACCACATACCGGGTATTTACAAGTCCACCGGAGCCAAGTCCGCTTTTATAATAGTTAAAGGCTGCCCGTCCAAAGACTGCGATTTTCTCACCGGCTTGTATTGGAAGTGTCTCCTTATCGTTTTTTAAGAGTACGCAGCCCTCGGCTGCTGCCCGTCTTGCAAGCTCTGCATATCTTTCCTGATTTACAGCATAATTGCTCATGATTTTCCCCCTGATTTATATATATTAATAATATTTTACACTATTATACACGATTCTTTCTACTATAGATATTATATAAATATTAAATTCTCGCCAGAGTGGATTGCCAGAAATATATGCCCTTGCTATGATTATCACAGGCAGATAGAAAAATCACCGAGGAGGAAATTTTATGGATAAAAAGAAAACTGGTGCCCTGATTAGGGATGCAAGAAGCAGGAAAAATTACACACAGAGTGAATTAGGAGATTTACTTGGAGTGAGCAATAAAGCAGTTTCAAGATGGGAAAATGGTGACAGCTTTCCAGATGTGGGCATATTGGAGAATCTAGCCACTGTACTTGACGTGCGCATACAGGACATCGTGACAGGCGATGCAGAGACAAATGATGACACAGTGCTGGCAGATGTTGTAAGAGAGGCTAAGCTTCAGCAAAAAAGTACAAGGCGCAGGCTGATTAGAAACACATTACGGCTTTTACCCTTTGTATGCCTTGTCATAGCAGGACTGCTGGCATTCGGAAATAGAAGCATCAGCTTTGCTTATAGTACAGTTTTAATCTATTCGCTGCTTATGCTTGTTAGCTTTGTGTCAATCCTGCTGGCTTATCAGACAAAAGATAAAAATAATATGGTATACAAAGCAAAAGCTAATATTTTCTGCAAATGCTCAAAAATAATCGCAGTGCTTACATTTTTCTGGGGACTCCTGCTGACATGGTATGCTTTCATCACAGCTTCAAATGGGCATACTCCTTTTGGAATAAAGGCATCATCAGTGGGGATGTTTGTCAACTGGCAGTTATTGGCTGTATTTATCATAAATTTTATGTTGCTTGTATCAGGAGCCTTGAGATTTGAAAGATATGATGAGGCTGTGCATTGGGGTTGGTATGTCTCTGTGGCTGCGCTTTATCTGGTTTCCATGTATGGGGATTTGCTGCATAACTTAAGTTCTGTCCAGGAAGCGGTTAAGGGGCTTGCGGGCAGAACTGCTGTGGTAGTTGTCTTTGTTGTAATTTTTTTAATGCTAGACAAACTATTAAAAAAACAAAGTAACTACTCTATTGATTGAAAACAATATCCATCGCCTTGTCCCAGACTTCATTTGGAATGTCACTAAGCTTGCAGTCCTTATCTCCATAAATTTCCATAACTTTATTCACCACTACAGCATGGGACACCTCTCCTGTGCTGATTAGGTGGTGAGTAATTTTATACCAGCCTCACCATCAAGAATCACATTACTTTCCACAAACCCTTTCGATTTGTTCCAACTCTCTCAATTTTGCCATTATCTTTTAATTTCTTTATATAATACTTTACCTGATTATCTGTAATCTCCAGTTTTTTCGTTATTTCTTTTGTTGTTGCATCAGGCCATGTCTTTAGCAATTCAATAATTCTGTATTCTAAATCACTGAGATTAATATTTTGATTTTGTTCTGCATCAATTTGGTTTGATTCTTCTAATTGGTCGGTTTGGTTTGATTGGTTGGTTTGATTGGTTGGTTTTCTAAACATTGTTACTAAAAATCCATCACCAAGCTCCTCAAATACAGGCTCCTTCAAACCATATTCTTTGCATCTGCTAATAATTTGTGGAATTCCAGTTCCCCACGCCTCAACAATCTTCATATAATGAAAGGCTTCCGCAATAGCTTCATTTCTACAAGTGGATTTTCCGTGTTTTGCTGTTATAATATCAATCCCTCCATACAACATTCCTGGAGAAAGCACCTCTATTCTATCGTCAAATATGCACACTTGAATGCATGACTTATCCAAATAACTTCTATGCAAAACAGCATTCGCTATCATTTCTCTAATAGCTGTAATTGGAAGTTCATAAATATCTGTTCTAAATAATCCTTCGATATTTGCGCCCATATTTATATGTCTCAAAACAAATTAATAAGCCTCCTCAACCTGTTCTTGTATTGGTCCTGTAAATTCTTTTTGGTCTATGAAAACATCCCTTGAAATCCCCTTAAATAATGCACATTGTATTTTTGCTGCCTTATTATGATTGTCAGTCAGTAAATCAAATGCATGTGTTGGATACCAGTCTCTACCGACCTTACACAGTAATCCAAAATCCTCCAATTTTTCAAGTGTCATATCTTTTATAGACACCATCTCTTCCTCTGTTTTGCACGCACTTATTGCAGTCTGCTTCATATATGCGCATAAATCCAATGATTTATTCTGGTCAAATTCTCTACCAATATCCTGTAAGGAATCATAAGATATTCCCTGACCTTCTAATTCCAATTCCTGCAATTTTCTTGCATCTGCCGGTCTACTTGTTCCATTTATTCTGATGTAAGAAGTGGTCTCTTTACCTTTATTTGCTAAATAATATGGTCTGAATTTTCCAGGTGCAACATCTACTACAAGTACTGTTTTATCTTCAATTGTCTGTATCGATATATCCGCTTCTATCTGAGGAGTGCATGCATCAGAAATCATATTAGATATTGAATCCGATAGCTTAAAAGGACTTTGTTCACCAATTCCATACACTATGCATGTTTCATCTTCAATACCGACAATAATCTGACCTCCCGTGCTATTTGAAAATGCTATAATATCTTTCAGAAATTTTTCATGTTTGCTTGGAATTTCTCTTTTGAATTCTATATTCTTGGTTTCTCCAAAAAATTCTTTTCTAACCACATAATCACCTTCTTTCAATCTATTTTTCTAAATTTTCTCTGATGTTATTATTTCCAAAAGTAAGCTGCATCAATTCGCCTGCATCTATCACGTAATCCTCAGTTTCCTACACATGCTCCGGCACAACCGCATAAAACTCTATATCCTCATCGCTCTCATTCCTCAGGCTGTGGCTGTGCCCCATAGGACAATAATGGCACTGCCCAGCTTCAAGGACTTCTCTCTCATCATCATAAATCACGACGCCAGTACCCTTTAGCAGGAAAATAATCTCGCTGTTAGTGTCATGGATGTGATAACCAATAGATGCACCTGGCTCAAGTCTTGCTCTCATTATCTTGACCTTGTCATCTGTATACATATGTGGGATAAAGTTCTTTTCCCCTCCCTTAAACTCCGGGATAACCTTTTCTTCAATTTTGTCAAAATCCAGTATCATTTCACATTCTCCTTTATTTTTATTCTATATTATTCTGCCACTGCCACATCCACGCCGCTCTCTCTGTAGACTGCCAGCGTCTCATCTGTTATGCCGCTGTCCGTAATCACCATATTAATGTCATCCAGTGATGCATAGCTTGAAATAGAGGCAGAGCCAAACTTGGTATGGTCTACAAGTGCGATAGTTTTGGCTGAGCACTTCACACATTCTCTCTTCAAGTCCGCTTCATATATGCTGAAATCCGTGAGTCCATTATCCAGAGAAAATCCTCTGGCTGATACAAAGGCAATATCCGTGTGTATCTTTTTGAGCAAATCCTGTCCTAACAAGCCCTCTATAGATGAGGAAGCTGATGTCACAATGCCACCTGTGAGTATCACCGTGATTCCAGGCACATCCTTAAGCTCTAAAGCCAGATTTATCCCATTTGTAATAATTGTGAGCTGGGTGTAGCCTGTGAGCTTTAGTCCCAGTGTATATGCTGTGGAGCTTGCATCCAAAAATACACACATATGGTCTTTCACATACTCTTTTGCCAGATTTGCGATTGCTTCCTTTTCTTTTTTATTTTCCAACGCTCTCTCGTGGAAATGGTAGGCTCGTGATGTCAGCTCCTGCTCATTCTTGCCAGAAGCCTTAAACAAGGCGCCTCCATGGGTCTTTGTCAGCAGCCCGTCTTTATCCATCTGGTTCAAATCAGTTCTTATGGTTGTGGCTGAGACCCCCAGCATCTCGCTTAACTCCGCAGTTGTTGCCCTTCCGTTTTTCCTCAGATACTCAAGGATTTCATTTTGTCTCTCTGCCTGTAGCATATTATAGCTTCCTCCCTATATGACCGCACATGCTCTGCCTTTTTATATTTCTATGTCCGCTAAAACATATATTAGCACATTCGGGATATTCTTTCTATTTAATTTGCGTTTATTTATTATTTTCACACTTGTTTCTGCTTCTTTTATGTTAATTTTTGTTTTATCATTTGCGTTTACATTTATTTTTAAATATTTTTTGTTTTTCAGTTTATTTTTGCTTGCGTTTTCTTTTGTTTGGTGTTATATTCTATTTGAACACAAAATAAAGATAAATGCTCAGGCATATAAATCAAGTGGGAGGTTTAAAATGAAAATATTCGTAGACACAGGAAAAATCGAAGAGATTAAGAAAGCAAATGATATGGGTGTTATCTGTGGTGTCACCACAAACCCATCACTTATCGCTAAAGAGGGCGGACGTCCACAGGAAGAGATTTTAAAAGAGATTGCTTCTATCGTTGATGGACCTATCTCAGGTGAGGTAAAGGCTACTACAGTTGATGCTGAGGGAATGATTAAAGAGGGACGTGAGATTGCAGCCCTTCATCCAAATATGGTTGTTAAGATTCCAATGACAATCGAGGGACTTAAGGCTGTCAAGGTGCTTTCAGCAGAGGGTATCAAGACAAATGTTACTCTTATCTTCACAGCTAACCAGGCTATCCTTGCTGCAAACGCAGGCGCTACATATGTATCACCATTCCTTGGCAGACTTGATGACATCAGCCAGGCTGGTATTGATTTAATCAGAGATATTGCTGAAATCTTCTCTATTTATGGATATGAGACAGAGATTATCGCTGCTTCAATCAGAAATCCAATCCATGTTACAGATTGCGCACTCGCTGGAGCAGATATTGCTACAATTCCTTACAAGGTAATTGAGCAGATGACAAAGCACCCACTTACTGACCAGGGAATTGCAAAATTCCAGGCTGATTACAAGGCAGTATTTGGCGAATAATCCTAAAAACTTTCTTCTTTTTATACAATACCCAAAAAGCAGTCCACTCTCTCCTTTGGACTGCTTTTTTTATGCCTTAGTATGCAGAAAAGCTGCCAATTGCTGGCAGCTTCTCCTTATTCGTGTACTGCACCAATCAAATCTTTGATGTCAGCCACATTGTATTTCTTCATGTATTCTTCTATTCCAGCCACAACCTTCTCTGCTGCCCTTGGGTCTGTAAAGTTTGCTGTTCCCACAGACACCGCTGTAGCACCGGCAAGAATCATCTCGATTGCATCATTTGCATTCATGATTCCACCCATTCCGATGATAGGTATGTCTACTGCATGATAGGTCTGGTAGACCATTCTCACAGCTACAGGATGAATAGCTGGTCCGCTCATGCCCCCTGTCTTATTGGCAAGCACAAACTTCTGCCTGTTTATGTCAATCTTCATACCTGTGATAGTGTTGATAAGGGAAAGGGCATCGGCTCCACCTGCCTCTGCCGCCTTTGCCATCTCTGTGATGTCTGTCACATTAGGCGAAAGCTTCATGATAACAGGCTGCTTTGCATGCTTTTTCATCTCTCTCGTGATGGCCTCAACCGCTTTTGGATCCTGACCAAAGGCTATACCGCCCTCCTTTACGTTAGGGCAGGAGATATTGATTTCCAGCATATCAACTGGCTCATCTGCCAGTCTCTCAACCACAGCCACATACTCCTCTGCAGAGTGACCGCACACATTTACCACGATTTTTGTGTCATACTTTTTGAGGAAAGGAATGTCCCTCTGGCAGAATAAATCTATTCCAGGATTCTGAAGACCTACAGCATTTAACATACCACCGTACACCTCAGCTACTCTTGGTGTAGGATTGCCAGCCCATGGCACATTTGCCACACCCTTTGTGGTTACTGCTCCAAGCTTATTTAAGTCTGTAAACTCACTGTACTCTGCACCTGAGCCAAAGGTTCCAGAGGCAACTGTCACAGGATTTTTCCATTCTACTCCTGCTATATTAACTGACATATTCATTACAGTTCTACCTCCTTTGCATTAAATACAGGTCCTTCCTTGCAGATACGCTTGTTGTTTACATTTGAGTGGGCATCCTTTTCTTTGCTCTTGCACACACATGCCAGACAGGCACCGATACCGCATGCCATTCTCTCCTCCATGGAGATGTAACACTCCATATTGTTTTCCTCTGCATAGGTCTTTAAGGCTCTAAGCATAGGTGTCGGCCCGCAGGCATATATTACATCTGCATTTAATTTTTCATTTTTAATAGCATCTATGACATTCCCCTTTGTGCCAAGGCTTCCGTCCTCAGTAGCCACAAAGGTCTCTGCCACTGCTTCAAACTCATCCAGCAGGAAGGTATCAGCATTTCTATATCCCATTACAACCTGTAAGTTTTCGCCGCCTGCCTTCATCTCCTTTGCAAGCTGGAGCATAGGAGGTACACCTATTCCTCCACCTATCAAAAATGCTTTCTTTCCAGGCTCTACAGTAAAGCCGTTTCCAAGAGGTCCTAAGAGCTTGACTCTGTCTCCCTCCTTAAGCCTT
>CAVKUD010000145.1:0-7810 GCA_963659315.1 Senegalimassilia sp.
TATACACCTGAGCCGATTAGTCCGTGGCGGATATCATAGCCTGCTGACAGGGCTACGTCTACGTCTGAACCGTAAAATGGGTATACATCTACTGCAAAATCAATGTCATTGTCCTTGGCTGCTTTTATCATATTTGTTACCAGGTCATAGTTGTATGGTCCTGCCGAGTCCTTGGCACAGATTGACACCTGGCGTTCTGTACAGTTTAAGCCATCTCCTACACATCCCATGTCTACTGAGATTACTTCCTTTACGCCCTCTGGGATGGATGCTGCTCCACCATGTCCTACTTCCTCATATACTGTGATGTAGTGATACATCTGGTGCTCAAGCTCAATACCCTCATCCTTAAGGTATTTTGCATAGCCTAATAATATTCCTACTGATAACTTATCATCAAGGAAACGGCTCTTGATGTAGCCGCTCTCTGTAATAGTTGTTCTAGGGTCAAAGCATACAATATCTCCAACCATGATACCAAGCTTTTCTGTATCCTCCTTTGAGCTTACCTTCTCATCAAGGACAACCTCCATCTCGCCATAGCCACGCTTAGTATCATTGTAATCCTTGTTTACATGGATTGAAGCATTATTAAGCTGGAAAGTTCCCTCATATGTTCCATCAAACTTTGTCACAATTCTACAGTTTTCAGCCTCGGCATTATTTGGGTTCATTCCGCCAAGAGGAGAGACCTTGAGATTTCCATTTCCCTTAATCTCGCATACAATAGCACCGAGTGTATCAATATGAGCAGCAAGGACAATACCATCATCCTTTTGTTTGCCACCAAGGTCTACCAGGACACCACCCTTTACAGTGAGCCTTGCATCATAGCCGAGCTTTCTGTACTCGTTAATCACATACTCTGCGGCGTTTTTTGTGTAGCCTGTAGGGCTGTCGATTGCGAGAACTTCTTTTGTTTTATCCAAGATAAAGTCTACATAATTAGTTACGTCAAATTTTTTATTTTTCATCATTTACTCCTTTTCATAGCCTAATTTTACATATGACATCAGTTTTTTATATATAACCTCAGTTTTCATACGCATTTGTTTATATGAAGCTATATTATATGTATAAATTTTTTACCAGTCCGAAGATTAGTGTTACAAATACATTACACAACGTAAATTGGAATATTGTGTCAGGCTAAGCAATTATCTGTTCCTTGTGCAGGATATTAGATTTTCTTAATGTTCTGTACGTTTCCCAGCAACTCGGCAACAGGACGTTGCCGAGAATTAGACCTGAGCCATGTATGGTGAATGCGCCAATGCGTCCGGCAAAAGCTGCCAGTGGCAGGTTTTGTCGGTCGAGCAGTTGCGTCAAGCATAGACCAACACAACCAGAACATTTAGAAAATCTTATGTCCGAAACCCGGAACAAATAATTGCTCAGCCTGACACAATATTCCTCACCACATTGCTGTAATCACTCATCTGAGGCACATAAACGCCCCCAGATTTCCCCGCTTCCCCTGACTCGCCCTATGCGAAAACAAAAGCTCAGGATTACAGCACGTACATATATTTGTCACCGCTATATTATCCTTCTTCACTCCTGCCTCTGTCAAGACTATCTCATTCGCCTTCCACAGGTTGAGCTGGTACTTGCCATTCCCTTTATCAATAAGGATTTCGTCCTGATGATTCTCAAACTCATCTGCAAACTGCCCTGCCACATCCTCGCTGACCTCATAGCAGTCCTGACAGATTGATGGTCCGATTGCGGCAACTACATCCTCTGGGGTTGTGCCGAATTCCTGCTCCATAAGCCTGAGTGTTGCCTGCCCCATCCTGCCCACTGTACCCTTCCAGCCAGAATGTGATAAACCTATGGCTTTGTTTTTGGTATCTACAAAATAAAGAGGCACACAGTCCGCATAAAATGTAGACAGTACCACTCCTGGCTCATTGGTGATTAAACCATCCACATCTGTGTAGGGCTTTTCCCGTGTCACACCGATTCCGCAGTCTTTTTGTCCTACTCTTATGACATTTGTGGTGTGGGTCTGGTCACTGCATACAAAGGCTTCAACTTTTTCTCCCAGAGCTTCCGCTATTCTCCTGTAATTTTCCATGACCTTTTCTTTGTCATCACCTCTTGTAAAGCTTAAGTTCATGGTGGAAAATATATCCTCACTGACACCGCCTGCCCTCGTGGTAAAACAGTGCTTCACTATGCCTGTCGCTTCAAGCCTGTCAAAGTGCAAAAGCGGTACAAGGCTTTCATTATCTATTTTATGGTTAACAAGAGATAATATCTTTTCATTATTTTTTGTTTTAAAATCTGTGTATTCCATCATACTCCCTCAAAGGCATTTTTTATAAGTTCAACCTGATCTCCACATACAGAAACCACATCAAATCTGCATGGTGTCCACTCATTCAAGCCATTTTTCATCATATAATAGAGTGCTGTCTGTATTATATTTCTCTGCTTTTTGTAGTCCACAGCTTCCAGTGGGTCACCACACTGTCTGTCTCTCCTGTACTTAACCTCTATAAAACACAGATATTCTGTGTCTTTTGCGATTATGTCTATTTCTCCCCTTCTGTTTCTAAAGTTAGTCTCAACTATCTCATAGCCATTTTCTCTAAGATATTTTTGAGCCAGCACCTCATACTCCGTGCCAATACTTCTCTTGTTCATTCTTCCCCTTTATAAAATTCCTACATTTTTCCATCAAGCTTTGCCTTAAGCCTATCCATATCATCCACAAAGACAAGCACCTCTGCCACCACCTCATACAGCTCTGGTGGTATCATATCTCCTATTTTAAGCTTAGACAGGGTGCCTGCCAGCTTATTGTCCTTGTACAGCGGGACATTATTTTCCTTTGCTGTCTCAATTATCTTTTCAGCCACCTGTCCTTTTCCTGTAGCAAGAATCTTAGGTGCAGCCTCTCCTGGCACATACTCCACTGCCACCGCTGTTTTTTCTTTGTCTATTTTACTGAAATCAAATGGTTTAAAATCCTCTGCCATACCTATGCCCTCATATCAAAAGAATATCTGTGAAGCTGCCCTGCTGTCGGCATGTCCTTTTTCAGAAAGTCATTGACAAAATTAACCTCCTGCTTCTCATTAACAGCCTGAAGCTTACAATTATAGCCTTTTTCCCTAAGCCTTGCATCAAGCTGCGGCAGAAACTGCTTTACAAGCTCAAAGGCTGCATCATTGTCAAAGTAAAACTTTGTATCTACATTTTTATGAAGCATTTTGATGGATATGTCTGTAGAACCCATGTGATCCATATCCAGATGTAAAAATGCAGACAACTCCTTGTCTGGGTCCTTCATATTCTTCTTGTTTGTATAAACATACAGCTGTCCACTGGCATTCTGCCCTGACATCTTAAGCGGTATCTGCACATATGTATACAGGTTGTTGACCTGATTCATAAAATTGACATTACCCTTTATCTCAGCCGCAAGGGACGATACCTGGTCACTTCTTCCACCTGCCTGCTTTACGGCTTCCTCCAGGCGGTCAAGCTGGTTATTAATCTTTTCATAGATTCTGTCTATTTTGTTATAATCCTTCGCAACCTCTTTTGGACTTACGCTCCACTGCTGCTCCATGGCATTTTTCATTAAATCTGTAAATTCTCTGCTTGAAAACAGCTTTATGAGGTTATCCTTACTGCCATCTGGATTCTGGGCAAGAAGCTTTCCTATCTCGTTTAAGGCATCTTGCGACAGACTGTTCATCGTAAATGCCTTAAAGCTGTCCTGTCTGTTTTCAGGCAGCAGATTTTTTACCATATCATTTAGGGAATTAAGACTGCTCTCGTCCATAAGTGTGGCAAGAGAATTTTTATAGACCACACCATCTGCTTTTGAATTATCCTGATTTACAGCATTCTGTATGTTTTGGGAATTCTGTGTATTCTCCTCATTCTGTACTGTCTGGGTATTCTGTATATTTTCTCCAGTCTGCGCAGCCTGGGTATTCTGTGCATTTTCGCCAGTCTGTGCCCCTTGTATATCCTGCATATTTTGCAGATTGTCAGCCCCCTGCATATCCTGCTGTCCCTGATTCTGGACTTCATCATCAACCACAAAATTAACCTCTGCCGCATATTGAGGCATATCAACTGCTTCCATAGTGTCTGGCAAATTTTCCGTCAATATGGATAATATATCGCTTCCCATGTCAGACAGATTTGAAGCACTCATATTTTCATCCGCAAGTGCATTTGAAATCGCATCCATAAACTCATCCATTGAGCTTGTGATTGCCTGCTTATCCATCATATAGTTTTCGTACTGTGAAGCCATCTCGGCATCTACTGGTATTCCAAGCTTGACCAAATCAACTATTGTGGATGCCTTCACATCTGGGTTGCTCTGCAGCAGACGTGCCATCTCAGCAAGACTGTTTTTGTCAATCGACATCTGCTCCTGCATCATATGGTTTACCATCTCAATATTTTTAGCATCGCTTGGAAGCCCTGCTGCCTTAAGAGCCTCAAGAAGTGTATAATTGGCACCATTTCCATCAACTGTAAATGGTCTTATTTCGATTGTAGTTCCGTTATTGGATTTAACCTGAAAAAACATAGACTGACCAGTCTGAATTGCCACCTTGCCAGACATTCTGGCTGCTATCTGTGTGCCATTTGACAACCCCAGATAGACCTTATCGCCCTTGACAGAATTTACCGTCCCCTCAAAGACATTTCCCTTAGACAGCTCTGACATAGACGAGACTAGACGCTCTACACCCTTCATCCTGGTAATAGGCTCTGCCTGCGAACCAGCCTTATTATATTGTCCTACCAAATCTGAAATATGCATAAATCACACCTCACCACCTATATCCTGCTACAGTACAGAAAACCTGACGCCGTTGTTTTTACAGGTCCTACTTACCAACCTCTATAAAATTCTTTATGAAGCTCTGTCTGTGAATAGGCGTTGCTCCATGTTTTTTGAGTGCAGCAATGTGTTCAGCTGAGCCATAACCCTTGTTAGAAGCAAAGCCATATCCAGGGAAAATATTATCGTATTCCACCATCATCCTGTCCCTTGTAACCTTTGCCACAATGCTTGCCGCACCTATGGAAATACTTTTAGCATCGCCCTTTATAATAGGAACCTGCTTTATGGCAACCTGGGGAATAGTCACAGCGTCATTGAGCAAAAGGTCAGGCTGGGGATCAAGCTTTGATATAGCCTCCCTCATAGCCTCATATGTAGCCTGTAAAATATTAATCTCATCAATACGCTCAGGACTTTTCATTCCGATTCCGACAGAGACAGCTTTTTCCATGATTTCATCATAAAGCTCCTCCCTCTTTGCAGCGGAAAGCTTCTTGGAATCATTAATATAAAGAATATCACAATCCTTTGGCAGAATCACAGCACCAGCCACCACAGGACCAGCAAGGGGACCTCTGCCCACCTCATCAATACCACAGATAAACTCATACTCGCTGTATTCTCTCTCGTACTTCTTAAGATTGTAAATTCTCTCAAGCTCAGCCTTGTACTTATCAAGCCTCTTGCTGGCAGCTTCAACCAGCTTAATCACACCGCTTCGTTCATCAGATGCATAAAGGTCTATAAACCCTTGTAATTCATCATCCTTAGTTTCCGCTAACTCAGCCTTGATTTCGCCAATCTTTTTCACTTTGCAAATCTCTGTATTTGTATCTTTTTCATTCTCGTTTTGCATCATAATTTCCATCTCTATTGTAATCTTATCTTATATACTTTTTTATTTACAAGCAAACCTATCCGCAATTAGTCCCGTCGCTGCCTTCATATTTTTTCTGCGGAATATGCTGTGGGCAATTCGCCCTCCACACATTTCAAGCGGGAAGCGTCCTCCTAGACATTCTCAGGCGATTCAAGCGTGATGCACCCCAGCTTTCCACTTCTGAAATCATCAATGACAAGTGCCGCTGCCTTACTGTAATCAGGCTCGCCCCCCTTCAGAAGGCAATTCCTGTTCTTTGCTATATCAACTATTATATCGGTAAGTTCCTTACTCTCATCAACCTCATAGCGGGCATTGATAATCCCTGGATAATTTTTAATCAGATATTTGATAAGCTCCATGGCAAGCTCGTCGATATTTAGGATTTCATCCTTGATTGAACCTATAAGGGCAAGCCTTAAGCCTACCATCTGGTCTTCAAACTTAGGCCACAAAATACCCGGTGTATCAAGAAGCTCCACATTTTTATTTAATCTAATCCACTGCTTGCCCTTTGTAACACCTGGCTTGTTGCCAGTCTTTGCACAGGCTTTTCCTGCATATGAATTGATAAATGTAGATTTTCCCACATTCGGTATACCCACAACCATAGCTCTGACAGGACGATTTTTGATTCCACGCTTCCTGTCTCTCTCAATCTTCTCCTTGCAGGCCTCCATCACGATGTCTGTAATACTCTTCATGCTGTTTTTGGTTCTGGCATCAAGACTCACCACAAAAAAGCCCTTTGACTTAAAATACTCTGCCCATTTCTTTGTCTGCTCCTTATCTGCAAGGTCAGCCTTGTTCATAAGAATAAGCCTGTATTTATTTTTCCCCAGCTCATCTATGTCAGGGTTTCTGCTGGATAGAGGAATTCTTGCATCCACAAGCTCAATCACCAAGTCTATGAGCTTAATATCCTCCTGCATCTGTCTTTTTGCCTTGGTCATATGACCTGGATACCATTGAAAATTCATATTACACCTACCTTAATCTATAAATCCCATGTGTGACAGTGACGAAAATGCAAACCATGCCTTACCCACGATGTAGTCCTGCTTTACATTTCCAATATTAGCATACCTGCTGTCCTCACTGTTATTTCTGTTATCACCTAATACGAAATATTCCTCGTCGCCAAGCTTTATCTCGTCATCTGCTATTCCTGCGTCTTCTATAGATGCAACCTCCACTGGTTCATCATACAGCTCGCCATTTACATAGACTGCGCCATCCTTTATCTGGACTGTATCGCCTGGTACTCCTATTACCCTTCTCACATAGTAGTGTGATTTTTCGTTACCATTTGGCAGGAATACAACCACATCGCCTGATTTTGGATGCGACACTGTATACACAAACCTGTTTACAAGTATCTGCTCTCCATTATCCAGAGTGGACTCCATAGCCTGACCCACAACACTTGTTCTAAGTCCGAAAAATGCCACCATGACATATGCAATTACAATAACTATTGCTATTTCCACAATCCAGAATAAAACTTCCTTCACAAGTGGTATGTTTATCTTCTTTCTTCTTTTTCTAAAATTCAGTCCTGACTGTCTGCGTGCCATACTGCATGCTTCCTTCCCTTATCTATTTCGCTTATCTGCTCAAATCAACCCGTATATGGTCATTTTGAGTTAATACCAACATCCATTTTACAAAAAAAGAGAACCAATGTCTATATAACATCGGTTCTCTTCATTACTTTTCGCAAAATTGCTTATTTTACAAGCTCTTTAACCTTTGCAGCCTTACCTACACGATCTCTTAAGTAGTAAAGTTTAGCACGACGTACTTTACCATGACGTACTACTTCAACCTTCTCTACGTTTGGAGAGTGAAGTGGCCAGGTCTTCTCAACACCTACACCGTTAGAAATCTTTCTAACTGTAAATGTCTCACGGTTTGATCCGTTCTGCTTCTTAATAACAGTTCCCTCGAAAATCTGGATACGCTCACGGTTACCCTCTTTGATTTTTCCGTGTACTTTTACAGTATCTCCTACAGAAAACTCAGGTACCTCAGCCTTTAACTGCTCTGCCTCAATGCTCTTAATAATTTCACTTGCGTTCATTTTGTGACCTCCTAATCATTTT
>CAVKUD010000146.1:0-7794 GCA_963659315.1 Senegalimassilia sp.
ATCTCGATCGCGCTGTAGCCCTGATCCCCAAGGTTTTTAGAACCCCATTGCGTCATCCAGCTTGGACAGGATACCCTCTGACCATCACAATACTGTGTGAGAATAGGCTGGACAACATTTGGTCTCGACAGATAGTTTTCAAACAGCTCGTTTACTATCTGGGATATATTGCTATAAATATTTCTTCCGTAGATAAATTTGTGGTCATATGCGGTTGATGAGGTAATATTGAAGTTGTAACCTTTGCCACGATACATCGGAGCCATTGTTTTCAAGTAATTTTTCGTCCAAAAAATTTTCAAGACGAATCTTGAAATTAATAGTGATATTATCGTCTTTTACTATGATCCTATCTATCAGCGTTGATAGGATCATTTGCTTTGTCTGCACATCCGACTCGAAAAATATCTCATCCCATTTTGGCATAGCATCTATAAACGCTTTCAGCTCGCTGCCTTGCACATTTATCTCATCAAGTTGTTTCTGTAATTTATTTTTTCCTGCTTCTTTTTCCTTTTTCAAAGACTCCTTATCGGATATTATAGCCGATAATTTATCTACACTAAAAGCAAACTCTCCTCTGATTGCTTCTGGTAATTTTTCCTCAAGCGTCATTATATCCGCTGACAGACTCTTTATCTCTCTTTCAAGGTCTTTTATCTCCCTTTTTATGTTTTTATCCTGTTGTGACTGCATTTCCTCTAATTCCTCAGAGATATCTATCTTTTTTAAGTTTTCCAAGTACGTTCCTACTGTCGCAAACACAACTTCCTCCAAGTATTTTTGCGTATATGTATGCCTTGGCTTACATTGGTTAGGACAGCCATAACGACCTACATAGGCAACCTTTTTTTCTCCTGTTTTCTTACAAGTCCAGTGGTTTGCATATCCTGTGTTTTTTAACTTTTTGCCACAGTAACCACAATAAACCAACCCTGTAAGTGCTAATCTTCCACGTGTAGAAAATGGCACATTATATTGTTCCATATACAACTCATTGGTAGCCTGCTTTGAAGCGTTAATTCTTTTCTTTCTGGCTTCTCTGATTTCCTGTGCTCTTTCCCATATATCCTGTGATACTATTGTAATCTCAGGATTTTGCTCCCTTGAATACGTCCACTCTTTTCTATCTAAATGCGTACTGCTTGAATGACTGTTTTTTCTTCTGTTATATGCTATGTACCCCATGTAAATGGGATTTGTAAGTATGCTTCGCACTGTTCCGCTTTTCCATTCTGCTAATATCGGTGCAGGAATATTTTCCGCATTAAGTGTTTTTGCTATTTTCTGAAATCCCATACCTTGATTGACTGCATATGAAAATATTTTCCTTACATTATCAGCCTGTTCTGGAACTATTACAAGTTTGTGCAATGCTCTGCCATGGTTACTGATTTCACCCGATAAGACCAGCTTATAACCATAAGGAGCTTTACCGCCTACAAACTTACCATCCTTTACCATTTCTACCATGGTATCGTGTACTCGCATACCTGTTTTCTTGCTTTCACCCTCGTTTTGCCAAAATCGGATATAGTTAAGAAGTTTGTCTATATGTTCCTCTGTTTTTAACTGACCATCTTTTATTGTCCAAACCTCAATCCCCATGCGGTTTAATTCAGCTACATAGAATGAATACTCCTCCTGTCTGCCTATTCTATCAGACATATACGCTAAAAGGATTTCAAACTCTTTATTCTTAGCATCCTTTACGATTTCTTGAAGTATTTCTCTGTCCTCTACACCATTATGATATGCCGATACACCTTTTTCCAAGTATTCCCTGTCGAATATCCAATCTTCGTGCTTTGCGATAAACTCTGTTGCCTCCGCACGCTGAATTGGTATGTCATCATCATGCAGCTGTTGCCTAGATGACACACGTAATAATGTCCTTACTCTTTTACTCATTATCGTATCCTCCTTTTACACCTGACTTTTCTTTTAAGGAGTGGGAGGATACCGCATTATATGCCATTTGTCCAGACCCTTTTTGAATCCTATTGAGATATACCTGTCTCAAAGTTTTCTCAAAGCGTTCGGCATCCTTAGGATCTACTGTATAAGGAAATTCCAATGTCATATGTATTTTTTTCTTATTATACTCGAGTATGGTATCTATCTTTTCTGTACGCATAGAGATATCTTCCCCATTATCAATCTCTTTGCTTATATCTTTATTCTGAACTGTTTTATTGTATTCATCCATACGATACAAAAATCCTTTCTTTTGTATCGTTATCCTTCTCATTTATTTCACAGCTTAGCTATGCGCAAACATATGCTAAACTGTAAAATTTGTTATTTTTTCTTTTTTTATTATGAAGAAAAGGTAAACACTTTCTTCTTTTCTGTCGTGTCTGTCAAGAACTCTTTCTTGAGTTCATCTAATTCAGACTGTATTGCCATACACATCTCATTGACTTGATATGAGGTGTATGTATAATACTTTTTGTTTGACAGTTTCTTCATACCCTCTATTGCTGATATGACTTTAGATGTCTGTGCCTCTGCTTTCGTTATGAAACGCAGTGCATTTTCATCTGTTGTTATATCGCTAAGCGCATGGGTCTGCTGTGCTGTTGCCATTGTAGGGGCTGTTGCTGTCTGCTGTGTTGCTGTTGTATTCACACCAATTATAGGTGCTTGATTGCTTACAAAATTGTCCATTTTGTTTTCTCCTTTTTCTTTTGAATTTTCAAAGCTCTTTGAATTAATTTCGTTTTATCATAAAATTTTCATGATGTCTATGTGCACACATACGAAATTATTTTCTAAAATTCCTTGATAAACCCAATCGAATTTTCATAAAAAAGACACGCATATGATATGTTTTTGACAGGCATATTCAATTTATGATAATGCCTAGCTTTGTGCATATTAACGAACCATCCCCCAAAAAATTTTTTAAAGATGTATTTTTCTTTGATATTTATGCTGATAAACTATACAATGCTTTGATTGATGATTATTGATGTAATCTGATATGGATATTAAATGTTGTTTTAGACATGGTAATCTTTCGGGTTATTTTATTTGATAAACTGCTGGGGATGTCTGCGCTGTGATCTGTTATGGTATTGGTGCATCGGACTCACTCGCTCCATCTCCCCTATAAACTATTTTATTTTCCAAACTGCTATTTTTTTATTGTTTTCAAGCCGATTTTTTCTAAAAAAATAAAATCTTTGAAAAAATATTGATCTGCTTTTTTCAAATTTTCAATATTTTTATCTCTATCATTTTTTCATACTTTCAATATTTTTGATTGTCACATCCATTGATATAAAAATTTCCAATGCATCCACCCAGTCAACCTGTCTTAAAAATGCATACTTATTTTTTAGGGAAATTGATATTTCTGGACAAAAAGAAAAGACACCACATTTTCTGTGATGTCTTGCCCTTATCGGATATTGTTTAGTTGTGAAGTGCCTTGCGTAAACGTTTCCTGTATGCCTGTTCTATTTCGTCATAGAACTCCACATCCGCCCTCCAGTCTCCATCCATTGGCATCTCTGCCATTAGTACTGTTCTGGGATGTCCATCTGGATAAACCATATTTAACCCCATTATGTTACGCTCACGTATACTCTTAAATCTTATCTGCATCTCTTATGCCCTCCCTTGTAATTGTTACCAGTGTAATGTCTTTTGCCAGCGTTCCTCATATGCCGCCAGTACCTTATCGTAACACTCCATATCTGCCCTCCAGTCGCCATTGTCTGGCAACAGCATTGTAATGACCTCTTTTTCCTTAGCTGTCGGTATCGACATTAAGATGATCACTTTGTTGTTTTCCTTACGTCCTCTTAGTCTTATCTGCATAGCTCATGCCCTCCTGCACTTTAAATTTTTTATTTTATTTCATATCCATGTATTGTGCGAGGTGTAGCACACTGTAAGGAGTTTTTACTTTGCACCTTTTCTTTGCTGATAATGAAAAAATAATAGAGCATCTACCAAATGTAAATGCCCTATCAAAATAAACTATTTTTAATTGAAGTGTTAGTATCATTATTAGCGCAAGTACAAATGATAAAATTCGTTTAAACTTAGTATTGCTCACTTGCTCCACCTGATACTGTTGAATGTCCACTACCTGAACCTGTATCACCTGCTCCATTTCCACCTGCTGCATATGCAGTTAGTGGAAGTGTTAGTATCATTATTAGTGCAAGTATAAATGATAAAATTCGTTTAAACTTAGTATTGCTCATTTTCTCCACCTCTCTTTAAAATGCTTGAGACTCAGTAATACTGAGCCTCATTGTTTAATCACTATGCTATTGAAGATTTCCTCCACTGGTATCAGACCAATCTAAATCAGAACTACTCCGATTTCCTCTGCTTGATCCTGAGCCATCACCGGAACCACCTGAGGATACTGTTGCTCCGTCATCGGAGCTTACACTTTCTACTGGTGCTGATGATGAACTATTGCTTGAACTGCTTCCGCTATTGCTACTACTACCACTTGAACTGCTGCTTTTACTACTTCCGCTGCTACTGCTGTTGCTTGAAGTGGTGGTTTTCTTTGGTGTTGACTGTTTGATTTCAACTTTGGATGTGCCTACATATGACGCAGATACAAACCCTTTTATACTGCCATCATTATTCTGTAATTGATACCATTTTCCATTAGCTGTATCAACATAGCCATTTACGACTATTTGCTCATTCTGTGCTAAACTTCCAATCTTTTCATAATCAGTTCCTGCACCATTTCTCAAATTTAAAGTCTGTTGAACATACATTACCTGTGTATCCATTGGTACTACTGTATATTCTGGCTCTACTGACTGTGCTGGCTCTGTCATTGCCTCACTTACTGGCTCACTTTGTTCTGTTTCAATCTGCACAGGCTGTACTACCTCAGTATCCTGCTTTTCCTCAACTTCTGTTGTCTGCTCAACTCGTTCAGTTGTTTCTTCGCTCTCTGTCACTGCACTTTTATCAGTAATTTCAGTGACATCCTTTGTTACTGCTTTCTCTGTACTGCCACAACCCATAAACATTATCGCACAAACCATACCTATGCCAGCTTGCTTTAACTTCATGTATTTCATACCTATCTTTTCCTCCATCAATTAAACTGTTTTTTATTCTAATTGATTTAGATGTATATGAAGCTGTATAAATAATTGTGCTAAATGCTCTTTTGTTTACTTCTTTGGTTTAACTTTTTCTGTTGCTGGCAGGAGGGGTGCAAACCAGTCTGAAAAATCTGCCGATGATGTTAAGTACGTATAAACTGTATCCCAGCTCTCATATCCAGCCTGTTCAAGTGCTGTTGTAAGTTCCCTGTCTGGTATGTGGTACTCTGACACCTCGCCTGTCTGCTCGTCCACTGCCTGACCTTTTACTCCCAGATGATTTCTCGTTTCATACAATATCTTTCTATAAGTACTTTCAACACGCTTAAAAGCCTCTGCAAATTTATCCGCTTGGTCAGCGTGCCATGAATCTATTACAATGTCACGCCTGCAATTCTTTGAACATAAAAAACCTTTTTTGCCCTTTAATTCACCCGATGCCTCATTCATGTTATCTATTAAGTATTGTATAGCTGTCCTATAGCCCTCCATTGACTTAACCTCAGTAACATAAGTAAACCCGTTCTTCCAGAGATCTTGTATTATATTTTTATCTATGTCTTTTAGGAAGTTGCACATCACATGGTAGTGCCAGTTTCCATTTGCCTGTCTGTTAAATGTCGCAAGATATCTGAAATTATCATAATGCGTACATACCCTCTGGATAAATTTTTTAAACTGATAATGCGACTGTTCAAGATCACTGCATACGCTGCTGTCCAGTTTTGTACTGTCATAAGTCAGTGTGAGCATTACGACATTTGAAACATCAAAACTGTTATAACATATCTCACGTATTACACTCCTTCTGTACTTCATACGATTATGATAATTAAACCCTGCATAGTCACTGGGTATTGTAGGTTTTATCTTTTTCTGCTTATCGCTCTTTATCGGCTTTGTTGTATGTAACTGCATATTCTCATATGTTGTTACCCTTGTCCGCTTTCTGCCGATCTTAATTTTATAACCATTCTCTATGTATTCTTCTCCACTCATGTTTTACCTCCCATATATACCTAAAGTATAGCAGATAAACATAGTTGGCGATATTGGTATTTTGAACATTTTTCACATTGAAAAAAGGGATTTAATTGTGTCGTATTTTCTTATTGAAATGCGTTTTTGAAGTTTTCAATATTTTTGAAATAAGGTGGGGATTACTTGATTCTTAAATAATACGTTTTAGAAGATTTAAACCATGACCATATACAAATAATCTTTGTCAGCGATGGTTATGAGGGAGGAGGAGGTGCCTTGCTGGGTGACACTGCTGATGGCTTTGAAGTGGCTCTTACTTGTTAATGGATAGGATTTTGATGATGCCTTCCAGCCCTCAATTACATAACCCTCTTCATTATCTACACTGATATAATTCGTGGTTAACTTTTGTGTATATGGGTGCGTATCTTTCTCTGCCTCCGCTATCGTGCCATCGGGATTTAATACCTCTGTATAATATAACTTCTTTATCGTACAATTTCCATCCTTTGGTGGGTCTGGGTTCTCTGTATTGCCTGGGGTTGAACCACCATAGGTATGGATGGGAGGGAGGGAAAAACCTGTAATGTCGATGGAGGCTATTGCTACACCCTCCCTCGATATCTCATGTTGCGTTTGTATTCTATGCACTTCACTACTTACTGCTGGATAAACTATCTTTGTTGTAACCGTACCCAAACCATTATGTACTGGTAACTCTAAATCATGATCTAAACATAAACTGTATGGTAACTGAGTATTGTAGAACTTGTAGGTGTATTCTCCTCCACCTGCTCCACCTATTTTATTTGACTGTCCTATCAACTCATACCCTGTTCCAAAATGTAATCTTGGTTTCCAATAATTACTGTTTGTTGCTCCATCTGGCATTGGATTGCCTGCGCTCCATTTTTTTCCTGTTGCATCCACTGTATCATTTGCAAATGTATTGTTTGAATACATATAATTGATTGACACTGGCTCTACTATTGCACGCCATTGTGTATCTGATTTAGCTAAAGACTCAAGGGCTATCGATCCATTATCAGTGTTCATAATATAATATGCCCAACGTGGACATGGCATTTTATAACCTTTTATCTCAAGTTCAATACCATTCATATTTTCCATTAAGTATGCCATGGATTGTGAACCTGTGGCTTGCCAGCCACCAGTATATGTTACTGGGGTTACTCCATATGCATAATCATAAACTTCTCTTACTCCTACAGCTATTGATGTTTTAGAATCTAAATGCTTTGAACCTATTATTCCAGCTTTGCTACCTAAAGCAAAGTTCATGTAATCGCCATATATGTCTCTACCTGCTTCCTCCAAGAGGATTGTTTTGCAAAGTGTTAAGCCTTTTTCATTGACTACATATAGCATGATTCCACTTCGATCACCCGATGCCGCCCAGTATAGGTATCCTGCTTGTTCTTCTGATGACTCGTCGGTTTCATTACTGCCATATGAGGCGAGGTTCATGACCTGACCTATGCTAACATCATCATCCGCATACGCTTGGAGTGGGTTAAACATGAATAATGCTATGAAAAATATAAACACTGCTATTGCTTTTATTATGTTTCGCCTTTTTCGTTCCATCGTGCTCCTACCTTTCTTTCTTAAAAATTGTAAATTTTTAATTTTTATTTTTAGTAAGGTAGAAAAAAAGGACACCTCACTTTAAATCGGTGTCCTAAAAATTATATTC
>CAVKUD010000147.1:0-7661 GCA_963659315.1 Senegalimassilia sp.
TTTTCATCTGTGGTGTACAGGTGCTCTCCGTTGTCTGGATTGTAGAGCCTGTAGATTGGCCTATTGTCCCTTGTCTCTGCCTTTGCTGTCTGCGGACACACTGCCCCCATTACTACCGTAGATACAGCAAGTGCTAATGCTGCAAATTTTTTAAACCTCTTCTTCATACATTCTTCTCCTGTTTTGTATTTATTTTTAGCAACTTTTGCATTGCATTTCTATTATATCTATTAAGTTTTCAATGTGCAATTAATACTTAAAATTTGGGAAATTGCATGACGATTGTGTCACTTCTAATAAAAAAGAAAGATAGATTATATATACACCTTATATCTATGAAATGCAAGAAAAATTTATAGCAGGGTGTATTTTACCCATACACCCTGTTTAATGTCAATTAATTATTTCTTTTTTCAGCTGCTCAAACTCTTCCTGTTGTAACAGCCCCTGTTCGTATAAATGAGATATTTCTGTTAATTTGCTAACCTTGTCCGTATTCACATTAGCCTGACTTACATTCACGGTCTGCGTGCCAGAAAATCTGTCATTTTGCACGATACTTAAATCTCTGTAAAAATCTTTTATTTCCTGCTTTCCAAGCTCGCACACCAGAAAACTAACAGTCAGTCCATTCATTTCTATACATACTGTGGTTCGTTTTACAAGCAGCGCCTGTGCAATATAGTATACTGTCATTATAAGTGCTACTATTATAGCAAACATGCCTCCAAATTCTGCTATCCGTCCCTTAGGAACAACCTCCCACGCATCATAGGATTTTATTATATCCTCATGCCTCGCCAGCCATGCAAACACCTTTATCTGCCTGGTCATAACAAGCATTGATATAATTCCAAGCACAAACATTCCAAATCTATGCAGGGTTCCAACCTTTATACCTTTCATTTCTGTAATCGGTATTCTATGCTGGATATTAGACTTAAATGAAAATATGCCCTTTTTCTGCCATACCTTACCCACAAAATAAAATGCCTTATCAGACATTATACAAAATCCTACATTGTTGATATTGCTATTCAGAAGTTTCTGTGCGTTTACCTTTCCTAATACTGCCACGACATTTTCATTCCTGTTGGTCACAAACTTTCTTAACTGACTTTTCAAATTATCGTAGTCCATGTCCCATTTACTATCGTCCTGTGGAGTATCCTTTAATTTTTTGGTATTTGTTGCAATTCCTACCACAAGAACAAGCAGCAAAACAGCCCATAAAACATAGGTAGCTATTACATAAAATTGTATCACTACTTATTCTCCTCCTGACTGTCGTCTGTAAACAAGTCCATATTCATTGTATCTCTCTTGTTTTTTCTTATGACAGATACTCCAACTGCAGCTACGATTAATAAAACAACAATAAGAATTATTACCGCAAAAGGTGTAACATTTATTCCCATTTTCATTTCCTCCTATATCTTTTTGTAGTATTTTCCTACTTGTAGTCAAATTATACTACTTATAGTTGTCTTTTGCAACCAAATGTATGATTCGATTTTATAAACTACTCCCATGAGGAGGTTTTCTACATGATAAATGATTTAGGTAAACGCTTAAAAATTGCCCGTATAAATTCCAACTTATCGAGGAGACAGGTTGCTGAGCTTGTCGATGTATCAGAAAGCGCTATCGGTTTGTATGAAACAGAAGTCCGCCAGCCATCCCTACGCATTTTACTTAAGCTGGCATCCCTATATAATGTTACTACTGACTATCTGCTGGGCTGCGAATCCGACAACAACTGCTCTCTTTCACTGACAGGCTTAACAGCTCAACAAATTGAAGCTCTTAACCTGACCGCAAGATGTTTTCGCAGCCAAAATATATAGACCAGCCGAACCTGCCACTGGCAGCTTTTCTGCATACTAAGGCATGAAAAAACACCTTCCAGAATTTCTGGAAGGTGTTCTATTAAGCTATTTTAATCCAAACAAGAATTAATCCTGAACGTATGGCATAAGTGCTACGTGACGAGCACGCTTGATAGCTACTGTGAGTGCTCTCTGATGCTTTGCACAGTTTCCTGTGATACGACGAGGAAGAATTTTTCCTCTCTCAGAGATGTATCTCTTTAATTTGTTTGTATCCTTATAATCAATGACATTATCTTTGCCACAGAAAACACATACTTTTTTTCTTCTACGCATTGGTCTTCTCTTCATTGAAGAACCTTCAGCTGTCTTATTGTAAGCCATGTCTTACCTCCTTAAATATTTGCCCGAGGGCAACTCTTAGTTAAATGGTAATTCTTCGTCGATTCCACCTGGAATATTCATGAATCCGTCACTAGCCTGGCTAGGTGATGGTCTGTCTGCTGGTACGAAACCACCGTCAGAACCTGCTGAACCCTTGCTCTCTGCAAATTCAACATTCTCTGCAACTACGTCTGTAGTGTAAACCTTCTGACCATCTCTATTTGTATAGCTGCCAGTCTGAATACGACCTTCAATAACGAATTTTGTTCCTTTACGTCCGAATCTCTCGAAAAACTCTGCTGTCTTACCAAAAGCTACGCAACTAATGAAGTCTGCTGTCTGAGCATCACCATCTCTTTTAAAACGACGGTCAACTGCAATTGTAAATCTTGCAAGTGCTGACTGACTGTCCCCCTGTGAATAGCGGACTTCTGCGTCTCTTGTTAAGCGTCCCATAAGTATTACTTTATTCATAATACGATCTCCTATTTCTTATTCTATGCCTCGTCTTTTCTAACGCATAAGAAACGAAGAACATTGTCCATAATACGAACGTCCTGCTCAAGTAATGCTGGAGCTGTTCCCTCAGCCTCGAACTGGATGAAGTAGTAGAAGCCTTCTGTCATGTGCTGAATCTCGTAAGCTAATTTCTTCTTACCCTGCTCCTCAACTTCTGTTACAGTACCACCGGCACGTACGATGTACTCTTTTGCCTTCTCTACTGTAGCTGTTCTCGCATCATCTTCGATCTTTGCACTAACAACGAGTGCTAATTCATATTTGTTCATGCGAATTTACCTCCTTTTGGTCTCTGGTCCATGGACAAGCCATGAACAAGGAATTTAATATATCACGAAGATAGATGATACCATGTATCTGGCAACTTTGCAAGCCTTTCTTTGCAATTTATTCAGCTTTTTTTCTTCAAACCTCTGTCATTTTTTTCCACAAGCTTTCTCGGTACCATGACCATATGTCCACACCCCATACACTTTAACCTGAAATCTGCTCCAACCCTGAGTATTTCCCACTCAGCACTCCCGCATGGGTGAGGTTTTTTCAGTTTCACGATGTCTCCAACTGCATACTTATCCATACATTAATTCCTGCTTTCTAAATTTCTTATTTCTCTATTTATATTTCTTATATCTTTTTATTAATTAGAACTTTTTAATATCTATGATGTTCTTTTATATTTGAAGGTTTAGCGTGTGAAGCCCTTAAATCTGAATCTGTGAAAAAACCTTCCCCAGCCCATCCTGTATCAGCAAATCCGCCTTAGAATCCTGCGGTGTAGCCGACTTGTTGATGAGCACCAGCTTATTCCCCCTGTAATAATCTATAAGCCCAGCCGCCGGATAAA
Source organism: Senegalimassilia sp. (assembly GCA_963659315.1). Lineage (GTDB taxonomy): Bacteria > Bacillota > Clostridia > Lachnospirales > Lachnospiraceae > Roseburia. The sequence goes on from CAVKUD010000147.1 coordinate 3,577, forward strand.
CAGCCAGCGATGTACCGCCTATTATAAGCATATCCGCATGACTAATATAATAAACCGCATCTTCTATGGTTTTCTGGTTCAAGCCCTCCTCATATAAGACCACATCTGGTTTTACAGGACCACCGCATTTCGGACAGACTGGCACACCTGTTGAGTGCAGTATATCCTCAGCACTCATAAATTCATAGCACCTCTCACAGTAATTTCTGAGCACGCTGCCGTGAAGCTCCATGACATTTTTGCTTCCTGCCTTCTGGTGAAGCCCATCAATATTTTGTGTCACAACAGCCTTGACCTTGCCTGCTTTTTCAAGCTCTGCCAGCTTTATATGTGTTATATTCGGCTCTGCATCAAGACAGAGCATCTTATCCCTGTAAAAACGATAAAATTCCTCTGGCTTCTGCCTGTAAAAGCTATGGCTTAAAATCGTCTCTGGTGGATAATCATACTTCTGATTGTAGAGTCCGTCAACGCTTCTGAAATCAGGGATTCCACTCTCTGTAGACACGCCTGCCCCACCAAAAAACACTATATTATCTGATTCCTCTACCCATTTTAAAAATGTAGCTATATTGTCACTCATTTTCTGCCCCATCCTCTCATATTTTATATAAAAACATATTCTAAAGGTTCTATGAAAAAAAACGTTTTTAAAAAGATTGCTTTATGTATGCTATTTCCTATTATAACTGTTTTTGCCATTCTTGGAAGCTCATACTTTGTAAACGAAAGCTTTGAGGACTTTCTCGAAGACCAGTTTATCGCTGCGGTCACTTCAGATGCCCTCTCTCTTCACTATTCGTTGAAAAATCCAGCCGCCTATGGTATAGACACAGACAGCCTCTATACGGCAGGTACATATCTTCCTGCCTGGAACAATGACAAAACTGATTCAGCATACTCTTCAAAACCTATCAGCGCATCCACTCCAGCCCTGGATAAGCTGAAAAAATACCCCCGTATCCTCCTGTCCCAGGAGCAAAAACTGGAATATGACATCCTGCTTGAATATCTCACTCTGGAAGATGCCCTGTCACAATACGAATTATACTCTGAACCGCTGGCTATCTCAAGCGGTGCCCACTGCCAGATGCCGATTCTGCTCTCTGAGTATGACTTCAACTGCAGGGAGGATATTGACCTGTATTTTAAAATCTTAAGCGACCTGCCTGGCTACTTTGATGGAATAATGAGATTTGAAGCTGCAAAGGCAGACGCTGGGCTTTTCATGTCCGACAATCTCTGTGTGGAGGTAATCAGCCAGTGCGAGGACTTTGAAAGCTCCACCCTCTTGACGGACAGCTTTGCCAGCCGCATAGACAGCCTCGACGACCTGTCTGAGTCAGAAAAGGCGGATTACATAGAGGAGAATAATGCCATTGTGTCAAATCTTGTCATGCCTGCATACACCAAGCTTGCCGCTGACCTCACCTCCCTTTTGGGGCGGGGACGAAACAGCCTGGGGCTTTACTATGCTCCGAATGGCTGTGATTATTACGAGCTTCTGACAGAGAAATACACAGGCTCTGACAAGTCTGTTGATGATTTATTCTCTGAAATTGCAGATTCCAGAAAAGAAAATTTTGATATTATCTCAGAATATTTAGCTAAAAATAATATAAAGGATTCTCTGTCAAACCTGTCTGACTTTGGCAGTGATATAAAATCAAATCCTGCCGAGGTTCTGGATTATCTACAGACAGCCATAGAGGATGACTTTCCTACCGTGGATAACTTTTCCTATACCGTGTCCTCTGTGGATAGTTCTCTTGCTGAGGGGCTGGCTCCTGCCTTTTACATCACGCCGCCCTGGGATGACCACAGCAGCAACAAGATTTATGTCAACAGTGCAGGCACTTACCCTGATATCCAGTTTTTTACAACCCTCGCCCACGAGGGCTTTCCAGGCCACCTCTACCAGAATGTCATGTCCTACGAATACGGGCTTGAACCCTACAGATGTCAACTGGGCTTTGACGGCTATACCGAGGGCTGGGCTACATATGTTGAATTTTTATCCTATAAATATGCTGGTCAATACGCTGGTATAGATGATGAGACTGTTGATTTTCTGCAAAATGAGGCTGCTGCCTCCCTAAGTCTCTATGCTGCTACGGATATTGGCGTAAATTACTACGGCTGGGACTACGCCGCTGTAGAGGATTTCTGGTCAGACTACGGCATAAGTGACCCTGATACCCTGCTTTCAATTATGGAGCTTGTAATATCTGACCCTGCCAACTATTTAAAATACTATGTGGGTTATCTGGAGATAGATAATATAAAGAGCCAAAAGGAAGCCCAGTACGATGACTTCTCTCTCAGCTCTTTTCATAAGACCCTGCTTGATATAGGGCCTGCTCCATTTGATGTAATAGAAAAATATTTTGATGATTTTTACTCTAACAGCTGCTTATAGATGTCCCTCTTGCTGACACCCCTGTCCTTTGCCACCAGCTTCATGGCTTCCTTATGGTCTACTCCCTGATTCTCATAGTAGGCCATATGCTCTTCAAGAGGCATACTCTCCCAGCTCTGCTGCTTTTCCTCTATGACCTCGCTCCTGCTCTTGCCACAGATTACAAGCACATACTCGCCTCTCGGCTCATGCTCCTTTGAATATTCCAAGAGCTCAGAAAATGTGGTCTGCATTTTCTCCTCGTGTTTCTTGGTAAGTTCCCTGCAGACTGTAAGCTCCCTGTCACCGATGCCATTCATCAGCTCTGTTACTGTCCTAACCAGGCGGTGTGGAGCTTCATATATTATGATGGTTCTGGTCTCATTCTTTAGCTCTTCTATAATCTCTGCCCTTTCCTTTTTATCCCTTGGCAAAAAGGCTTCAAAAGCAAATCTTCTGGTGGGTCTGCCTGACATGGTAAGCGCTGTGATACATGCCGCAGGTCCTGGAATAGATGTAACAGGAACTCCCTCCTCATAGCAGATTCTGACAATATCCTCACCCGGGTCCGAAATGCCCGGAGTTCCAGCATCTGTTATAAGGGCAATATTCTTGCCCTCCTTGAGCTTTGCCACAAGCTGATAGGCTTTCTCTATCTTGTTAAACTCATGATAGCTGGTCATGGGGGTCTTTATGTCGAAATGATTCAAGAGCTTGATGGAGTTTCTCGTATCCTCCGCCGCTATCAAATCTGCCTCTTTGAGAGTCCTTAAGACTCTGTATGTTATATCCTCCAGATTTCCAATCGGAGTCGCACATAAATATAAGGTTCCTGTCATTATGTTCTCCTAATATCCATATATTTTATAGATTTCATCTGTATACACATTCACGTCCTTGTATACAATCAGTGGCTTTTCCACGGTGAGCCTACTCCTGCCGCCCTTATAGCCCTCGATTAAGACCATGTTAGGCTCCTTATCCACATATGGATGCACCAGTCTCATCCGCTTTGGCTCGATTTTATATTCCACCATCTTAGTGAATATCTCTGCCAGCCTGAAGGGTCTGTGAACCATATAAAACCTGCCGTTTTGCTTTAAAAGCCTTGAGCTTTCCCTGATTATATCATCCAGATTGCAGCATACCTCATGGCGGGCAATGGTCATGGCATCATCGGGATTCTTTATCCCGTGCTGCTCTATCATGTATGGGGGATTAGTTGTGACTACCTCAAAGGAGCCATTTCCAAATCTCTCTGACGCTGTCTTTATGTCACCCTCCACTATGTCAATCCTGTCCTCAAGATGATTGTAGCTTACGCTTCTCGCCGCCATATCTGCGCTGTCTGGCTGGATTTCAAGTCCTGTCAGGTGGGCTGCATTTGTCTTTGCCGCCATTAAAATAGGTATAATTCCCGTTCCTGTGCCCAGGTCCAGCACCCTCTCGCCCTTTTTTGCCCTGGCAAAATCAGATAGAAGCACTGCATCTATGCCGAAGCAGAAGCGCTTGGGATCCTGGATTATAAAATAGCCATTACATTGTAAATCGTCCAGACGCTCGTTACTGTGTATCAGACTGCTGCCTGTTTGTATTTCTGTTTCCGTTGTCATTGCGTTTTCCCTTATAGCGGTTGCGTCGGTTTTTGTTGTAGTGATTTCTGTTGTCGTTCTGCCTGTTGTCGTTT
>CAVKUD010000148.1:0-7622 GCA_963659315.1 Senegalimassilia sp.
TCCTTCTGTAGCGTACACATTCCACTGTCCAGCCTTATAGTGTGGGTCAAAGCCATTCTCTCTGGCTCCGCCGCCTGGGAAATGCTTCACTGTCATGGCTGTGCCCTCTGGATTAACCCCGTCAGAGCCATTCTGTATACCAGGAATCAGGTGGTCAAATGCCTCCTCGATAAAGTCTGGATCCTCACCAAAGGTACCATAGCTTCGCTGCCAGCGTGGGTCACTCATGCAGTCTGCCATATACATATAGCCCTTGCGCAGACCACAGGCATTCCACTCTCTGTTGATACAGTCTGCAAATTTGTCAATGACATCAAAGCTGCCGTCACCCTTTGCAGCCGCAGCAATTCCCAGAGTTCCTGGCCATGTGGCAAAAATTCCTGCTGCATCATTCATACCAAATACAGGCTCTGCATTTTCGTTTCTTGAATTAGATGCCACCTGTACTGGTATAAAATGGTCACACTCCTCTGCCACCGCCTGAAGCTGGTTCAAAAATTCTACCAAATCTGTAGGTGTAGGATTTGCACGCAGAATCAGGTGTCTTGAGAACCAGTCCTTTAACATGGTCTCTGTTCCTGGCAGATGCTGCTCTCCAAAGATTGTCTTGCCATCCAGATTGCCATTATCCAGTATGCCAGACTCGTCCAGCTGTGGATTATAATTATCCACGCCACAAGGGTATTTACCCATACGCCAATCGGATATGAACAGCTGGGCTATCTTCTCCTCCAGTGTCAGCTCCTTGACATATGCCTCAGCCCTCTCCTCTGCTGATAAGCGCCAGTCATCAAAGTCCTTAAACTCTCCGGAACCATCGATATCCTTAAAGTACAAACCATCCTTTTCAATAAGACGGTCTGTGACCATGCTGATTCTTGGTCCGTTTTCATTCTGATATGTTTTTAATATTTCACTCGCTTTTTTCATTTAAACTCAATCCCTGCCTTCCTTACTAATTTTCCCTTTTCTTTATCTTAACCCGAATTTTATTACATGGGCAAGCATTTTATGTTTATTTAATAATGTACTTGAGGTAAAATATTTATAACTGAAAATTCATAACAGAAAGGTAAAATAAATGAGCAAAAAGTTTCGTATTTCAATTATAGGTTGCCTTGCCACTGTGGTTTATCTGTTTATCAGCTTCTTTTTTCTGCTGATTCCCATAAACCTTAAGGCTGGCGATTTCTGGGTCACACTGATAGTCGCCTCTCTGCTGTATGCAGTTGGCAACATGGTTGACAGAGCCTTTGGTTTTCTGTCCAAAAGCAGCAACCCAAGGGGGAACAAGTTTCCAATACCATTTTTAGTACCAGTCTTCCTATTTATAGTGATGATGATACTGATTATAGCTGGCGCAAAGCTTTTTCACGCCAAATCCTATGCATCAATCCTGTCTATAAAGGAGGTTGAATTCTCAGAGGATTTGCCAGAGGCTTCTGCCACAGACTCCATAGCCCTTATGGATACCGCCTCTGCCCAGATGCTTGGTGACAGGGAAATCGGTGCCCTTGCCAATCTGGTGAGCCAGTTTGACGTGTCTGGAAATTATACCCAGATAGACTATCAGGGCACGCCTGTCAAAGTCTCTGCCCTTTACTATACTGGATTTTTCAAGTGGATAAATAACCGTGCCGATGGCATACCAGGCTATGTGTCAGTTGACCCGGTTTCCATGACAGCCTCATATAATGAGCTAAAATCAGGTATGAAATATGTCCCTTCTGCCTACCTCTTAGAAGACGCAGGTCGGCATATCTGGCTTAATTATCCTACAACCATGTGGGGAAATCTGCACTTTGAGATTGATGAGGATGGCAATCCCTACTATGTAGCCTCTGTATATGACAAAAAAATAGCTGTTTTATCAGGAAAAACTGTCAGTGGCTGCATCATCCTTAACCCTGTAACCGGGGAAACACAAAAATATGATTTGGACAGTGTCCCTAAATGGGTGGATGTGGTATATGACGGAAATACCCTGTGCGAGCAGTACAACTGGTATGGCAATCTCTCAGGAGGCTATTGGAACAGTGTCATAAGCAAAAAGGGCTGCAAGAAGGTCACCTCCTCCTACTCCTATGACGAGGAAACAGACGAGAACGTGGAGGTTCCTGACTATGGCTATGTAGCTAAAGACGGCGACATCTGGATTTACACTGGTGTCACCTCTGTAAACAGTGACAGCTCAAATATCGGATTTTTGCTTGCCAATGAACGAACCGGCGAAAGCCACTACTTCTCTATCAATGGTGCCGATGAAAAATCTGCTATGGCAGCCGCTGAAGGTGAGGTACAGGAGAAAAGATACACCGCCAGCTTCCCGTCTCTCATAAATGTGGACGGCAATCCTACCTATATCATGGTGCTTAAAGACGCAAGCGGTCTGGTAAAGCTCTATGCAGCCGTGAATGTGGAGCAGTATAATCTGGTTACTACAGCAAGCACCCAGGCTGAGTGTATCAGTAAGTATAAGGCTTTGATTGGAATTGATTCTGGGGATGCGGACTCGTCTGATTCGGCAGACAGTAATGATGGCTCTCTCAGCGACACAAATCCCGAAGATGCGGTTGATAATTCCACAGATAAAGATAAGGAGTTAGTCGCTACTGACTCTGCTACAATAACTATCGCTGATATTAAGTTTGCAGATATTGATGGAAATACCTATATCTATCTGATTACAGATGCGGATGAGATTTATAAGGCTAAAATTAGCAGTCACGAGGATATGCTTCTGCTTAATGTGGGGGATGTAATTGATATTGATTATGCTGGTAATGAAATTGTGGATTATAGTGTAAATGAAGGAAGTACGAGCGAATAGCCCGTACTTCCTGTTTTCTATATTAGTTTGACGGTGTGTAATCCGCAAAATATGTAGGATTAAATGTCACACAATCCTCAGTATATCTGTCAATCATGTTAAAGGCTTCATCAGATGTCATATCAGTCAATGTACTATCATCCTTTTCATAAGAACCAGTATTATTATGATACCAGCCTACCTCCTGCTGGCTTTCATCGGTATAGTCCGAAAAATAATAATCAATTGCCTTAAGCTCTGTCGAATCTCTTTCCAATCTATATATGCCAAATAAGGTGTATGCAGCCCCGCCTGAGCCCTGATAAAACAGTGTATCATCTGGCATGAGGCTATACATATTTCTTGACCAGCTCTCTTCTACCAGGACCGCCTCATTATCCTTTATTGTATACAAAGCATCAATAACACTTCCGCCGCCAATGAGTAATTCATCTACATGGTCATGGTTTATATCTCTCAGTTCATATCCTATTCGTCCCAGTACATCCTGTGGGTTGTCCGCATAGCTGAGAGACTCATCTACTCCTTCCAGATAATATGGATTCTCATAATTAGCGCTATAGTCTGAGCTGTCATAATTTACAATAAAGTTGTACACTCCATCCAAGACAGGTATATAGGCTGCTGGTATGCCATTTTCTGCCATATCTACTCCTGCAGCTTCCGTGTCCTCCTGAGGAGCAGCCTCTGTTGATTCTGTGTCAGCAGCCTCTGTATCTGTAGTCTGCTCAGACTCAATTTCTGCCTTGTCTGTGTCGTCTGATTTTACTGTGTCATCTGTGTTTGTGCCACATCCTATAAGCATAGCTGCCATACAGGCTGCTAGTGGCAGAAGCATTGTCTTTCTTTTCATGTTTATTCTATTCCTTACCTTTCAAATATTCTTTGTTATTAGAATTCCAATGTATTATATTTTATACTACATTATATACTACACTAATTATCCGCCCTGTTATAGCCATTCCTCATCTGTTTACTAGCTTCAAACAGCACCTTGGTCAGGGTCTCATTTGTCTGCTCTTTTGCCATATCTGCAAGCTTCTTATTAGCTTCCTCCGTCAGACTGTAATCCCCTGACTCACGCATCTTTTTGTCATATTCAAGGACTATTCTGCGTCCCTCAGTGGCAACCTTTGCCTGATATCTCTCGATTTCCTGTATGCACTGTCCATAATGGGCGTCTGCCAGTGCTCCGATGAGTCGGCTTCCCCAGTAGAAGTTCTCTGTTGATGCCTCAAGTGTCACATCGCTTAAGTATTTTGGCATTTTGCTCACAGCTGTATACAGTGGAAGGGCTGCATTAAAGGCATTTGAGCCAAAGCATATCCACTCTATGCCCTTGATTGGGTCAGGCACATCTGACCTTATCTGGCAGATAGATGTTACACCTGTTCTGCTGATTCCAATCGGACGGTAAATGCCCTTCTGGGCTGATTCCTGACCTGAATATGGATTATAAGGTGTGCCCTGATAATAGGATGACAGGATATATTTTACATCCTCCACAGTTATCTTCCTGTCTGGTACAAGTGACCATGGGATATTGTCACTCTCTGGCTTAAACTCAGCATCCTCTCCATCCCATTTATGTGAATATGGAGCCAGATAACGTCCCATAAACCAGGCTCTTGGTGTATTGTATACATGATCCTGGTCTGTTGCGGAGCCAAAGGCATTTCTTGGATTGAATTTATCTCTCTGATTTAAGTCCAGATGATTTTCTTCCATAAACTCCCTCAAATCCTTTGAGCACATATACTCCTTCTGGTCACCAAAGGCATCCTCAAAATCAAAATAATCCATTCCAAACTGGTTTGGAGCAATTACACACTCGTCATCCTTTACTCGTCTTGCCATCCAGTGATGACCGCCGATTGTCTCAAGCCACCAGACCTCATTCTCGTCGTTAAAGGCTATACCGTTTGACTCATATGTGCCGTACTCCTCAAGTAATGATGCAAGACGTATAACTCCCTCCCTTGCAGTCCTTATATATGGAAGTACGAGAACAACTATATCTTCCTCGCCTATTCCTCCGATTGTATCCTTTTCCCTTCTGCTCTTTGCCTTCTTGTATCTCACAAGTGGGTCAGCAGCAAGGACACGAGGGTTTGATGTAATAGTCTCTGTAGCTGTCATGCCCACATTTGCCTCATTTATTCCTGTGGCAGCCCAGATTCCATCCTTTGGATTGACACTAGGGCATGAAGTGTATCTCATAGGATTGTCAGGCAGTTCTATCTCAACATGAGAAAGCACACTCTTGTACTTCTTAGGCTGCTTATCTGGATTGACTACTATAATCTTTTTCTCATCAAAGAAACCATCGTCAGTCCTTGCTATCATTGTTGTGTTGTCGTTGCTGGCCTTCTTACCAACCAGAATTGTTGTACATGGCATATTTTTATCCTCTTTTCTGATTTATTGATTCTTATGTGGAAATTATCACCCCATAAGTATTTCTTCCAGTTTATTGAATTCAATAGGCTTAGACAAATACTCATCAAAGCCTTCTCCGATAAGCTCTTCTCTGACACCCTGTATTGCATTTGCTGTAAGTGCAATTATCCTGCAGCCTCCTGAGAAATCATAATGCGCAGACAGCGCCCTCAGCTTCCTCATAGCCTCCACACCATCCATCTCAGGCATCATCTGATCCATGAATACTATATCATAATTTTTATTGCGGCACATCTCAAGTGCTTCCCTGCCTCCTGTGGCGGTATCTGGCTTTATCCCATAGCATACCAGGGCTTTTTCCATAACCATAAGATTTACCTTGTTATCATCTACAACAAGCACATCCAGATCCTTGACCTTGACATCGCTGATATTTGATTGGGCACTTACCTCATCAGCTTCCATCAGCCCTCCAATTTCAGTCTCATCAACTATCTTTTGCGGTATCTCGACACACATACAGGTGCCGACTCCGTATTCACTCTCAACCTCTATGTTACCGCCCATCAGCTCAATATAGCCCTTGACGATAGAGAGTCCCAGTCCTGTTCCCTCTACTCCGGTATGCACTTTCATATCCACCTGCTCAAAGGCATCAAATACAATCTCCTGATTCTCGGCTTTTATTCCTACACCAGTGTCCTCTACCTCAAGGGCAAGACTTACCATGCCGTTTTCCACATTTCCTCTCCTCGCACGGAGCGTAACCTGACCCTTGTTGGTGTATTTTATGGCATTGTTCATGAGATTTATAATTATCTCTTTTATCTTGGTCTCATCACCATAGAGAGTCTTTTGCAGGGTCGGTTCTATCTCTGCCACAAACTTAAGCCCTTTTGCCTCGGCAGCCCCCTTCATCTGGGCTATAACCGATTTAAAAAGAGCTGCTGTGTCATAATTGCTGCATACAAGCTCCAGCTTTCCAGACTCAATCTTTGATATATCAAGTATCTGATTTATGAGAGACAGAAGGCTGTAAGACGAATCCCTGATATTTTCTATATCAGCCCTCTGCTCCTCTGTCAGCTCTTTTTTGAGCAGAATCTCAGAAAATCCTATAATCGAATTCATCGGTGTCCTTATCTCATGGGACATATTTGCAAGAAAAGCACTCTTTGCCTTGTTGGCAGTGTCCATCTTTTCCATCATGGATACCTGTTGGGATATATCATCCACAAGGACTATATAGCCTATGACATCCCTGTATTTATCACGGATTTTGTCAATATTTATGGTGCAGTATTTATGATTATTAAGGCACATTGCATGTATCTCGTTTTTATCCTCAGTCACATGGGACAAGGCATCCTCATCTATGTCAAAAAGCCTGCTTAAGCTAATATTCTCACGCAGTGCCTCCGTTCTTATCACCCCGAAAAAGCTCTCAGATGCGTCATTAAAGAGCTGTAACTGTCCCTCTGCATCATAGACACAGAGCGGAATTGACAGAGTATAGTAGACAAATTTTGATATATTTTCTATGGTTGTGCGGGTGCCCTCTATGCCTTTTACCGCATATAGTATAACCACAAATCCAAAGAACTGACCGATTGTGGTGCCTGGCAGGGAATCATATCCCATCATAGGCAGGAAGGTATCGAGAAACATGCCTGCAAAAAGTGATAAGACCATAAACAAAACTATTTTGCCTATTCTGCGCTGCCTGTATGTATCTGAATATTTTATGGTATACCAGGCAAACATTGCTATTCCTGCCGCAACAATCACAGAATATGCAGAGTATATGTTATTTGGCAGACTGGATGCCAGCGAGTAGGTCATTCCCCACTTACCTATATAATATGAAGACTGTCCCGGTGCATCTGTTGCAAACCATACCAGAATGCCTGTGTAGGATATCCCCTCAAAGGTTTTGACCAGTTTCCCCGGTGCCTTAGTCAGTCCACCAACCAGACGCACTGCAATCATCAGATAACCAAATACTCCCACCATGCCTATACATCTGCATATGTAGGCTGCCTGTACCGTATGCATCAGATACAGCATACCAAATCCCACACTCCATATGGTGCAGAATAGCCCCATTATAAAAACTCCGATTTTTATATTCCAGCTCCGCTCTTTTTTCAGGAGTGATTCCACCGCCCAATAAGCGGACAGCACAGCATTTATAAGGATAATTCCCGACATTACATAATTCATATATCACTACCCCTGCTCTATAATTTCTGTGAACATAGTACTATATAATTATAGCCATTTGCTTTTAATTTTACAACTACTCGGACTGGCAGCTTTTATAGGTGCCCTGAAACGTAAGGTTCTAAAATAAATGTTGGGGTAATGAATTATATTTGATATTCATTACTCC
>CAVKUD010000149.1:0-7604 GCA_963659315.1 Senegalimassilia sp.
GGACTCTGAGACGCTTATGAGTCTGATTGATTACAAGATGACACAGAGTTTGTAGGTTGATTCCAATGGAGTCAGAAAAGTCCAGAGTGCCAGCTCTGGACTTTTTTTACAGGCTAAAATAGGAGATTGAATGTGAAAATACTAATTGTGATAAACGATTTTTTTAATAAAAGTAATGGTATGAGCATTTCCACACAGAGATTTGTGGCTTCTTTACGGAAGATAGGGCATGAAGTCCGGATTGCCGCAAACGCTTCAAATGGAAATCCAGAATATCCAATGGAGGTATTGAGAATACCAATATTTGCAGGAATCATCGAAAAAGAAGGCTATACATTTGCCAAAATAAACAAAAAATTGTTGGAAGAGGCTGTAGACTGGGCTGATGTAGTGCATGTGGAAGACCCATTTTTTCTCTGCGCAAAAGCGGCAAGGCTTGCAAAAGCCAAGGGCAGGACTGTGACAGGTACATTTCATCTGTACCCGGAAAACATGACATATTCGGTGCATATTGGCAAATCAGCCTTTTGGAATTATATTTTTATGACAGCCTTTAAAAAGGGGGTGTATAACAAGTGCGATAGGATTATGTGCCCCACAGACCAGGTAAAAGCAAGATTGAAAAAATATCATTTTTCAGCGGATTTATATACTATTTCAAATGGGATTCCAAGGGAAATAGTAGATTATGGATATAGCCAGCTGCCGGGCAGGAATAATAAGGCTAATGACAAGAGAAAATTCCGAATAATAACAGTTGGAAGATATTCAAAGGAAAAAAATCAGGAGCTGCTCCTGGATGCCCTGTTAAAATGTCAGAATAATGAAAATATAGAACTGATAGTTGCAGGAAAAGGGCCACTGGAAAATAAACTGAAACAAAAAGCAAGCCGCCTGCCATTTGAGGTAGAATTTGGATTTTTTGAGCAGGATGAGTTATTAGAAAAATTGTCACAGGCAGATATTTATGTACACTGTGCAAATGTAGAGGTAGAAGGCATGTCCTGCATGGAAGCCTTTGCCTGTGGAGCGGTTCCCTTGATATCGAAAGCAAAATTATCGTCTACAAAAAGTTATGCCCTGGATGATAACAATATATATGAGGCGGATGATTCAGATGATTTGGCAAGGAAAATAGATTATTGGATAGACCACCCAAAGGAATTAGAAGCTTCAAGGAAAAAGTATATGCAAATGGCAGAGAATATGACTGTAGACAAGAGTACACAGAAACTGATTGATATGATGAGAGGAGAGAGGCTATGAGGTATGTGATTACGATTGCTCTCATTCTTTTTGGCTATCTTTCTGGAAGCATACTCTACGCAGAGTTATTTACGAATATCATATGCCAAAAAAGTCTTTTTGAGGTGAGCAAAAATGGCAATCCAGGTACAGCCAATGCGTTTATCTATGGGAATAAGGCTTGTGGAATTTTAGCAGTAATCGGAGATTTATTAAAGGGGATAATTCCAGTTATGATATATGTGCGGTTGTTTGGAATAACATCACCTGCCTTAGCGATTATAATGGCAGCTCCAGTAATCGGGCATGGCTATTCGTGTTTTTATCATATGCGGGGTGGTATGTGTATAGCCACCAGCTTTGGAGTTTTCATTGGCTTGCTGCCAATATGGCAGCCTCTTGCATGCCTGATTGTTTTTTTCCTTGTTTTGTTGATTATTCCGGGGATTCATAACAGTATCAGAACAATCATTGCCTTTATCGGGACAACAGTTTGCATATTGGTTTTATGTGTATTTCAGCCGATGAAAATCTTTATTTTTCCTGGCACATTACTTATTACGATTATAGTTGTTATTAAAATGAGACAGGATTTAAGGAAAAGAGGAATTAACTTGGAGGCGTAAAACCTCCAAGTTATATATATTAGAGCCTGCAAAACTCCTCAATCTCCTCAGCAATAGACTTAAGGCTTGCCTCCCAGAAATCCTTCTTAGTCAAATCAATTCCCAGCATAGCACCATCCTCCTCAATAGTATGAACAGGAGTGAGGCGAAGCATCTCCTTGTAGTTTGCTACAAAAGCATCCCCCTGCTCGCAGTAGAGATTATAAAGTCCCTGGGCAAACAGATTGCCAAATGTATATGGGAAGTTGTAAAAGCTCATGCCAGAGCTGTAGTAATGGCTCTTGCATACCCACATGTATGGGTGCATGTATTCAGGGTCAAGTCCATCTCCATATGCCTTTTTCTGGCAGTCCAGCATTATCTCATTCAAGTCTGGTGTCATCAGGAATTTTTCCTGGCTCTGCTCAAATACAGCAGTCTCAAAGAGGTATCTTGAGTAAATATCCACAACGCACTGTGCCTTTTCTCTCAAATCATTTTCGAGAAGGGCAAGCTTTTCCTCATCATTTGAAGCCTTAGAGAGGGCGTAATGTCCCAGATGTACCTCGTTAAAGGTAGAAGCTGTCTCAGCTACTGGCATAGGATAATCGCTGTTTAATATTCTCTGGTCTTCCATTGTGCGGTTGTGGAAGGCATGTCCCAGCTCGTGGGCGAGAGTATCAATCGCTCCGAATGTTCCGTCATAGTTTGTGAGGATACGGCTCTGCTTATAGCCTGTTAAGCTGGCACAGAAGGCTCCTCCCTGCTTGCCGTTTCTAGGATAGAAATCAATCCATTCGTTGTCAAAGGCTTCCTTCATCATGGCAGCCATATCTGGAGTGAATTCATTAAAGCATGTGGTCAGGTAATCTCTTGCTTCCTCAAGTGAATACTTTTTGTCTGATTTTCCCAGTGGGGCAAAAAGCTCAAACCATGGAAGTCCATTCTTGTAGCCTAACAGCTCGCCCTTTTTGCGAAGATACTTGCGGAATACTGGCAGATATTCCTCCACAGCCTCCATCATTGCATCCAGGGTTTGGCGGCTCATGCGTGAGTTCTCAAGAGTCATGGCAAGAGGTGATTCATAGCCCTTTTTAGCAGAAAGCATAGTCACCTGGTTCTTGATGTTATTCAATGAAAATGCCACTGAGTCAGCGATTTTTTCATAGCACTTAAGCTCAGCGTCATATGCTGCCTTGCGCACCTTTGCATCTGAGCTGTAGGCGAGGTTTCTGATTTCAGACAGTGTGACCTGCCTGCCATCATAGTCCACTTTGACTGTGGATGTGAGATAGGACTGCAAATCTCCCCAGGCACCGCCGCCTGTCATATCCATGGCAGAAATCATTGCCTCCACTTCATTTGAGAGAAGGTGTGAGCAGCGCTTTTTGGTCTCCTTGATGAGAAAGGCATACTCATTTATTAAGTCGCTTTCCTTTGCAAGCTCATCCACGTTTTCAATCGAACCAAGGATGCGGTCTGCCGCTACGCTGTACTCAGCGCCTGCATTGTAAATGCTCATGACCTTGTTGATTAAAGCCATGTTCTGACCATCCTCTGTATTGCATGACTGGCGAAGCTGCAGGAAGTTAAAGAGCTTCATAAGGATTTCATTATAGCTCTCAAGCTCTGTGAGGATAAGCTCGGCTTTCTCTTTATGGCTGTCAAGCCCTGCTGCCTTCTCCACAGCAGCCTTAAGGCTTTCGTTTGCCTTACTTAATTTGTCCATGTCCTCCTGTAAAGCTGGATCATCCAGCCCGGAATACATGATACTAAGATTCCATTCTGTATTCATAACATACCTCTTTTCTCGTAAATATGTGTGATAGTTATAACTAACACAAAAATTATTATATTCCTAAATGGCTGACAGGACAACCGATATTGTGATGAAAAGATTTGTTTGCTATAATTAAATAGGTAACTTATGTTTTGTATTAAATGGGGGAAAAGAATATGAAAAAAATTACAGGTATGGTTTTATCGTTAACATTATGTCTGGGACTGGCTGCATGTGGGGCAGAGGATTCCACTGGACAGGCAGATAGCCCATCTACTCAGACTGTGCAGGAGGCTGCAGGGGTATCAGATAAGGCAGTCAGCACAGAAGCAGTAGAGGATGAAACTGACCAGACAGGTACAGAAGTCGCAGCAGAGGCAGAAAGTGACTGGGTTTATTCAGACAACACTGTGGTTTATGTCAGAACTGTGGACGATTATAATGTATATTACATTATAGATTTGGGTAATAGGATAACAAGATATGGCTCAGATTTAGGACCAACTGTTGAAGAGGGTATTTTGACAGAGGGAGACAATCTAAATGATGGCATATCAGTTAACTATAATATGGGCGCAGATGATGAATACAGTGAGAGTCTGTATTTGAAAAATGCAGATGATGACAGCACATTGATACTTGCAGCGTCAGATGGCGAGGAGTATGAATTTACAAAAACTGATATAGGCTCAGTCCCATATTATCTGCAATAGCGTAATATTCGGAGGAAATACAATGATTTTTGAGACTCATGCACACTATGATGATGCTAAGTTTGATGATGACAGGGAAGAGCTTTTGAAAAAAGTCTATGACAGCGGAGTAAGTCCGATTATAAATGTAGGAGCTTCAATCGAGAGCACAAAGACCACACTCGAGCTGGCAAAATCCCATGACTATATCTATGCTGCGGTGGGAGTGCATCCAAGCGACATCAGTGGCTTAAATGAGGACAGCTTTAAATGGTTAAAAGACCAGACAAACTATGACAAGACTGTGGCAATAGGTGAAATTGGTCTGGACTATTACTGGGACAAAGAGCCAAAGGTGCAGGAGGCACAGCGCTACTGGTTTGGCAGACAGCTTGACCTGGCGAAAGAGACAGGACTGCCTGTTATCATACATTCCAGAGATGCCGCAGAGGACACCATGGAGGTCATGAAGGAGCACAGGGCGCAGGAAATCCCAGGCGTGATTCACTGCTATTCATACTCTAAGGAGCTGGCAAGGGAATTTGTCAAAATGGGATATTTCATCGGAGTAGGCGGAGTTGTGACATTCAAAAATGCCAGAAAGCTGGTGGAGACCGTGGAGGACATACCTATTGAGCATATACTTCTGGAGACGGACTGCCCATATATGGCACCTGAACCACACAGGGGAACTAGAAATGATTCCTCAAACATCCCCTTTGTGATTGAAAAAATCGCTCAGATAAAGGGCATATCGCCAGCCGATGTGGAGAGAATAACTGAGGAAAATGCCTACAGGCTGTTTACCAGAATTTCTCATATTAGGGCATAAATTGGTGTGTAATTTGTCTGGCTGAGCAGCTGCAAATTGTGGAAAGTTTGAGACTATATAAAATTCAAGGAGAAAAATTATGGCAACATTGGGTAATCCCCAGAATACAGTAGCTGTATTACAGAAATATAACTTTAATTTTCAAAAGAAATTCGGACAGAATTTCCTGATTAACCCCTCTGTGCTAGAGGATATTATATCTGAGGCAGATGTCACAGAGGATGATATGGTACTTGAGATAGGACCTGGAATCGGCACTATGACCCAGTACCTGTGCGAGGCGGCAAGACAGGTCATTGCAGTAGAAATCGACACAAACCTCATACCGATTTTGCAGGACACCTTATCTGCATACGATAATGTAAAGGTTATCAACGAAGATATTCTGAAAGTGGATATAAATGCCCTTGCAAATGAATATAATAATGGAAAGCCTATAAAGGTGGTTGCTAATCTCCCATACTACATCACAACACCTATAATCATGGGCTTGTTTGAGAGCCATGTGCCGATTGACAGCATTACGATTATGGTTCAAAAAGAGGTGGCGGACAGGATGCAGGAGGGACCTGGCAGCAAGGAATATGGCGCCCTGTCTCTTGCAGTGCAGTATTATTCCACACCAGAGATAGTGGTAAATGTGCCGCCAAGCTGTTTTATGCCCCAGCCAAAGGTGGGAAGTGCAGTTATAAAGCTCACCAGACACGAGAAGCCACCAGTGGATGTGGATGATGAAAAGCTTATGTTTAAGCTTATCAGGGCATCCTTTAACCAGAGGAGAAAGACTCTGGCAAACGGGCTTAACAATTTTGGTGGATTTAATCTGTCAAAGGAAATGATACAGGAGAGCATAGAGGAGCTTGGTGTCCCTGTGAACGTCAGGGGAGAGGCTCTAAGCCTTGAGCAGTTTGCCAGGTTAAGCAACATAATTGGTTCAAAAATGAATAAAAAATAGCGAATAAAAAGAGGCATAGGGGAAACACTATTGTCAAAGAACATTTGATGATGGAGGTGTGCCCTATGAAGAAACAATATATAGCTGCACTTGCCTGTCTTGTGGCAGGAGCGATAGGTCTGGCAGGTGCTTATTCGACAAACAGCTCAAAGGAGCAGGCTGCTGAGGAGCCGATTCTTGAGAGTAGTACTATACAGAAGTACCAGTCTGCAGATGAGATAAAGGAAAATGCCATAAATAATGCGGATGTGGATGAGGCTGCAGGCAGAGTGGGAAAAGAGACAACTAATACTACAAATCAGCTGGCAGCGGACAGGAATAAAGCCGCAGATGACAGCTCAGATGACCAGGCTGAGAGCCAGGACGGCAGGCAGGAAGAGCAGGACAAGGAGGAGTCAGCAGAGACCTCAGTGGAGGTCGCACCAAAGGCGCAGACAGCTGACCTGTCCTTTAGCGAGGCGAGTGTCATAAAGTGGCCTGTCGAGGGAGAGGTGCTTCTGCCATTTTCCGCAGACAAGACAATCTACATGCCGACCCTGCAGCAGTACCAGTATAACTATGGTCTTGCAATCGCAGCGAATGTGAATGACAAGGTCTACTGTGGCGCCAAGGGCTGTATCACCGATATTGTGACAAACGAGGAGACTGGATGTACAGTCACAGTTGACATCGGAAATGGGTATTCGGCTATATATGGTCAGCTTAAGGAGCTGAATTTTGACAAGGGAGATATAATTGAGAGTGGACAGGTCATAGGATATGTGAGCGAGCCTACCAAGTATTATGCAGTGGAGGGCAGCAATGTGTATTTTGCCATGACCAAGGACGGACAGTATATTGACCCAGCTGCTTATATGGCGGTAGAATAAGAAAAGTGACATTTATTAAAGGTGGCTCAAAGGGGTCACCTTTATACAAATAGAGGATATGGATTATAACAGGAGGTGAGCTGGTGGAATTCACTGAATACAATGATATAGTAAAGGGCTGGGTACAGGAGGTTTTAGATAACCACCAGAAGGATGCCGAGCTTACTTTAAAATATTGCAATGACATAATAGAATATGCAGGCAAGATAGATGATGCCAAGCTTCTGGGCTTTGGCTATTACTACATAGCAGAGGTTTATTACATATTAAACGACGGAGACTCGTTTTTCTCAACAGTCAGCAAGGCATTGTCCTATCTGGAAAAGGTAGAGGAATGGGAGCTGATTGCCAGAAGCTATAATATCCTGGGCATCATAGCCATGAACCGGGGAAATCTGCCTATAGCCTATGACTATTATTTAAACGGACTGGTGTATTGCAGAAAATTAGCGGCACCAGAGGTAGAGATAATAATAAAAATAAATTGTGGGGCTTTAAACATCCAGGGCAGGCAGTACGCTGAAGCTGAGAAGTTTTTGTATGAGGCACTGGATTTGGCAAAGAAGCTGCCAAAGGATAAGACCTATCACAGCTATATGGTCTGCATATACCAGAATATAGCAATC
>CAVKUD010000150.1:0-7600 GCA_963659315.1 Senegalimassilia sp.
GGATTCGAACCTTGAAATGACGGAGTCAGAGTCCGTTGCCTTACCATTTGGCGATAGCCCAATAATAAAATCGGATATGAAGTTTTTGAACTGGGCTACAAGGATTCGAACCTTGAAATGACGGAGTCAGAGTCCGTTGCCTTACCATTTGGCGATGGGCCAATGTCGTATCAACAAATGACATTATACATTCATGGCATAGCAGTGTCAAGAAGTTTTTGTAAAAATTTCCTTTAAAAAATGACAATCTGACCATCACATTCTGCAAACACTATATCATCGCCCCATTCTGTCCTGGCAGAACCATTTGTAGCTTCTGTAATTTTCTTAATAATGCTTTCCTTATTATCCTCTGGTATTACTGCATGTATTGTAACTGCCTCTGTGTACTCTGTTTCTTCTATAGTAATGTGCTCACTGGCAAAGAGATATTGCAGCCTGCCAAGCCCTGTATAGTCAGTCCCTACTGCCAGACGTTTTCCCTTTTGCTTGACGATTATTTTGCTGGCGCCAAGCCCTGCCTTTGTGGCTTCCTGATAGGCTCTCACCAATCCGCCTGTGCCGAGCAGTACACCGCCAAAATATCTGGTCACAACCACAGCCACATTTGTTATGCCTTCCTTTAAGAGCACATCCAGCATAGGACGTCCAGCAGTCTGTGTCGGTTCCCCATCATCTGAGCACCGGTTAAATTCCTGACGCTCCCCGATTACAAATGCTGAACAGTTATGTCTTGCATCCCAGTATTTCTTTTTCATCTCATTGATGAAGGCAACAGCTTCCTCCTCTGTCTCAACAGGACGAACTGTAGCGATAAAACGTGACTTCTTTTCGACAATTTCATCCTGTCCCCCTTCATATACCACTTTATATCCGTTTATATTAGTCTCTGACACTTGTCTCTCCTACTATATCTTGTACTTTTTATATATTTTTTCGTCTATCATACAGCTTGTACATATTACTGTACAATTCTACATAATCCTATCACAGATTTGATATTAATTCCATCTTTTGTTATAATAGCTTAGAGTGCATTTTCTGCACTCATGCACAAATAAGGTATATATCTTTATAAGGAGGCCTATATATGAATTACGGCAAAAATGCTACAAAACGCCGAGTTCAGAAGCTTGACAAAAAGGGTACAAAGGTCAGACATAAGTTTGGCGTTATCTTTTGGAAATGCATTCTGGTTCTTGTAATTGTTGTCGGTGTTGTCGGCATTAGTTCAGGGGTTGGTGTCATGAAGGGTATTATTGATTCCGCTCCGGATATCTCAGAAATCGATGTCACTCCAACAGGATATTCTACAACCGTCCTGGCAAGTGATGGCTCAGAGATAGCTACACTGGTTGCATCAGGTGCCAACCGTAAGTATGTTACCATTGATGAAATTCCACAGTCCCTACAGGACGCCTTCGTTGCAATTGAGGACGAGCGTTTCTATGAGCACAATGGAATCGATATGCAAAGTATACTCCGTGCTGCCGCCACAGGTATAGCTCATGGATTCCATTTCAGTCAGGGTGGAAGTACCATAACCCAGCAGCTTATCAAAAACAATGTACTCACAACCTGGACAAGCGAGTCATCCTTCATCGAAAGCCTGCAGCGTAAAATCCAGGAGCAGTATCTGGCTGTAGAGCTTGAGAAAAAGGTAAATAATAAGAAGTGGATTCTTGAAAACTATCTGAATTCAATCAACCTCGGTGCCAACACACTGGGTGTACAGGCTGCTTCCGAGAAATATTTCGGCAAGGACGTATCCGAGCTTACATTATCAGAGAGTGCGGTAATTGCAGGAATCACACAGAACCCTGCAAAATACAATCCTATCACTCATCCTGATTATAATGCCGAGAGACGAGAGAAAGTCCTGAACAACATGTTAGACCAGGGCTACATCACCCAGAGCGAGTTCGACGAAGCCATGGATGATAATGTATATGACCGTATATCTGAGCATAATGCAGTGACGGATGACAGTGTTAACTCATACTTTGTGGATGCTCTGATAGATGATGTCTTTTCAGACTTAATCGACAAGGGTTATTCAGAGACAGAAGCTTACAAGATGATATATCAGGGAGGACTTACTATCCAGTCCACCCAGGATTTGGAATTACAGAAAATCTGTGATGAGGAAGCTAATAATCTGGACAATTATCCAACCACACCAAAGTATTCCTTCACCCTGTATTTTCAGGTAAAGGAAGCCGATGGAACACTGACAAGCTACTCAAATCAGACAATGCTTTCTTATTATAAGAAGGCGACAAACAATGATGATTACTCAATCAACTTTGATACTGAGGACGAGTGCTATACTGCCATCGCCCAATACGAGCAGGACGTATTAAATCCTGGTGATGAAATCGTAGAAAATTCTGAGTATATCACCATAACCCTGCAGCCACAGGTTGCCCTCACACTTATGGATCAGAGTACAGGTGAGGTCAAAGCCCTGGTGGGTGGACGTGGTGATAAATCAGGAAACAGAACCTGGAACCGTGCAACAGATACCTGCCGCCAGCCTGGTTCTACATTCAAAATCATCGGCTGTTATGCCGCTGCACTGGATGCTGGTGGACTTACACTTGCATCTGTTCAGGATGATGCGCCATTTACTGTTGGCAGCAAACAGTTCCACAACTACGATAATTCGTACCGTGGATTTACAACACTCCGTACTGCAATAACCAATTCCATAAACATCGTCACTGTAAAAACCCTGCAGCAGATTGGTGTTGATTTAGGATATGAATATGCAGAGAGCTTTGGTATATCAACACTTACAGATACAGACAAGAACCTGTCCCTTGCACTGGGCGGTCTGACCAAGGGTGTTACAAATATAGAGCTGACAGGAGCATATGCAACTATCGCAAATGGCGGTACTTACTTAGAGCCAAAGCTGTACACAGTAGTATATGACCATGACGGAAATGTGCTTCTGGATAAGACAGACACCCAGGAAAGCCATCAGGTCATCAAGGAGACAACTGCCTGGCTTCTCACAGATGCCATGAAGGATGTAATGACATCTGGTACAGGTACAAGAGCTTACTTTGGTTCCTCTATGGCACAGGCTGGTAAGTCTGGTACTACAACAAGCAACAGAGACTGTCTCTGGGCTGGATATACTCCATATTACACATGTGTAGTCTGGGGTGGATATGATGATAACTCAAAACAGGCAGGTTCAAACACAACCTATCCTAAGAATATCTGGAAGGCTGTTATGAGCAGGGTTCACGAGGGACTTGAGTACAAGGACTTCACAATGCCAAGCGGTATAACATCAGCAACTGTATGTTCAAAATCAGGATTACTTCCTGTGGAGGGTGCATGCGACGCAGATCCAAGAGGCTCAATGTTGATTTCTGAATATTTTGACGTAGACAATACACCAAGTGATTTGTGTGACCACCATGTTATCCTTACAATATGTAATGATACTGGAACACTTGCAAACCAGTATTGTCCGAACACTTCAACAAGTGTATACATTGTAGGTGGAGAAGAAGGCACTGCAGATTCAGAGTATCTGGCAAGAGAGGACTTATTAAACAGTCTGTGTCCTATACACACTGCCAGCTCTGTAGCTCCAGTAGAAACAACGGTTCCAGATACTACGACAAGCAGTACCGGTTCAGTAGATGCTGGTACAGGCGGTGGTACAACGGATACAACAAAGGAAACCTATCCAAGCTACAATGCAGCGACAGGTATATATGTTGTAGACCCAACTGTTACAAGCTTCCCTTACTATGATTCAGTCTACAAGCAATGGCTTGACAGCAGTGGTAAGGTTACAGCAGCGCCAGCAGACGCAGGCACAACAACTAATCCAGAGTGACACAGAAAAGCAAAGGCGGCTATCGTTTCATACGATAACCGCCTTAATTTGTTAGCTGACTTTCTTTTTCACTTTACTTAGCTGCGTTGTAATCATCCTCTGTAGCATAGATAACATTTCTGTCTGAATAGTCAAGGTCTGTAATCTCAAAGAATGTCTTTCCCTGATTAAGCTCAACCTCTGTACCATCCTCATAATAGTAGTGTGTTGGCTCACCATTGCCATCACATGTCCATGTTATGTCTACAGCCTTGCCATTTGTGATATATTTTCCCTTACCACCTGTAAGTGTACCTATATCAACTCGGTCATGGTTCTGCTCATCAAAGTAAGCATCAACTGTACATTCCTGAATGATGATATTCTTTACAGCAACCTGCGAGCCGTCAATACCATCTACCTGTGCCTCACCGAACTGGTATCTGTAGTAGAGTCCATCCTCTTCATTGTATACAAACCATGGCTTTGGATGTGCCTGATATGCTACTACAACTGCTGCATCCTCTCCATCATCAAGAGTAACCTCGTTGTCATTATCCTTATTAAAGTTAAGTGCTCCTGCATAGCTGGCATCATGCTCTGTTGCATAGCCAAGCTGCTCGATGATGCTGTCAATATCCTCAGATGATGTGCTTAAGTTATGTGGTGATTTCCTGTCTGAGCTTCTGTAAGTAAATCCAGACTTAAGACGGGCATCACAGTTATCCACTAAGCCCAAGTCCAAAATATTGTTGTAGGTCTCAATTGAACCTCCACAGTGTACATATATTGCATCATAAGCGATTGCTGTGTATGCAAAATACTCACGTGAGCTTCTCACACTTCCGATTCTGTCCATTCCGCTGTAGTCTGAATACAATGCCAAAAATCTTGTGATTCCGCCCTCTACAGGAAACTCATATATAACATCTGCTCTTGTGATACCATAGGATGGCATAGCAGCCTGGGTGTTTTCAATCATAATTCCTACTGGTCTCTTGCTGGCTTCCTCTTCTGTTGCTGGTAAGCCTGTAAGCAGATTCCTTGACCTGTCTGCAACGACAGTCTCTGTTGAAACTTCAGCTGTCTGTGCCTGCTGCTCTGTGGCTGCCTGCTGTGTAGTGTCTTCCTTTTTACCACAACCCGTAATCATTGTACAAGCCATAGTACACGCTAATAACAATGCGATTCGTCTCTTCATAAGTTCCTTCCTCTATTCCTTCCTTATTTATGTGCCTTGCACATGTTCATATCTCCATTATACTTGTTTATGTGGCGTTTGCACAGACAAAATACCACATTTTGTGTAAAATTGCTTTTTTAAAGTTTTGGGGGCATGCCTGTGTCCTTATTCTGGGGTTGGGCTGGCTGGGGCTTCTTCGATTCCGGCTCCCCAGGTCAACTGTAAATAGCACAAGCGGATAAATGCTAAACCCCCTGTGGGCTATCCGCAAAGTCAAGATTTGCCAGATGCCATGTGAAGACTTCTTCGATTTAAGCTGTTCTTCAAACGATTTGACAGTGGGAGAAAAGTGTGCGCCATACGTGGACAACAGTTCAGGGACTATTCGTGTTTGTCTTGGAGCCTGAATGAAGGATAAGCTGGGGTGCCGTAGTCACATGTCTGAGAACAGTTTCTTCTCTGCGCAGAGCGCATAAAAGAAACTGTTCGAGTTGTGCGCAGGCACCCCTAATCGGCATATCCTGAATCAGGCTCCTAGACAAACTAGAATGGTCAGCTGGTTGTTCACGTATGGCGCACACTTTTCTCCCACTGTCAAATGCGTTGAAGTACACCTTATTGAAGTCTTCACATGGCATCTGGCAAATCTAAGCCTTTACTCTACGCCCACAGGGGGTTAAGCCTTTATCCACTTGTGCTTTATAAACTCTATATAGGGAGCCAGAATCGAAGAAGCCCCAGCCAGCCCAGCCCCAGAATGAGGACACAAGTACGCATACAAAGCCTCAAAAAAGCATCAGGCACAGTGGAGAATACTGTGCCTGACGCCAAATCTATGTTATTACAATTTATAGGGAAAGGGGCTTACTCAACATCCTGAAGAGCCTCAATGTTCTCTTCACCTGTACGAACCTTGACAACTCTGTCAACGCCGTATACGAAGATTTTACCATCTCCGATATGTCCAGTGTAGAGACACTTCTTAGCTGCCTCGATAACTGTATCAACTGGAATCTTGCTGACAACAACCTCAACCTTAACCTTTGGAAGGAGTGTTGCATCAATCTCAGCACCACGGTATTTCTCGCCTGCACCTTTCTGGATGCCACAACCCATAACCTGTGATACTGTCATTCCTGTTACACCGATTTCGTTCATTGCCTTCTTTAAAGCATCGTAACGTGTCAGTCTTGATACGATTACCACCTTGTAGATACCTGTATCTAATGCCGGAGCCTTCACTACTGGTACTGCTGCATCCTTCTTAACCTGTGAAGCAAGCTCGTACTCTGGTGTTCCAAGGTCTGTGTTTTCGTTTACATCCATTGTCATTGTGTTTGACACATCCATAAGTGAGAATCCAGCATATGCTGATGGAAGTCCATGCTCTGTAGGGTCGAGACCAAGGATTTCCTCCTCCTCTGATACTCTGAGTCCGATTGTTTTCTTAATTACTGTAAATGTAATTGTGATTGTAATTGCTGCCCATGCTCCGACTGTAATGATTCCAAGGCACTGTAAGCCTAACTGATGGAAACCACCACCGTAGAATAATCCTTTTTCCATTCCTGCTACTGCAAATCCTGGTGCTGTATCTGTTGCAAAAAGTCCTACTGCAAATGTACCCCAGATACCATTCATCATATGTACTGCTACTGCACCGACAGGATCATCAATTCTTAACTTCTCATCAAGAAGCCATACACCGAAGCATACTAAAAGTCCTGCTACAAATCCGATGATTGTTGCTCCAAGTGCGTCTGTCACATCACAAGGTGCTGTGATTGCTACAAGTCCTGCAAGCGATGCATTGAGCGACATTGATACATCTGGCTTGCCATATTTAACCCATGTAAAAATCATTGTTACTACTGTTGCTACTGCCGGTGCAATTGTTGTTGTAAGGAATATTGAACCAAGTGTTGGAAGGTCTGTTGCTGCTGCACCGTTAAATCCATACCAGCCAAACCAGAGGATAAATACACCAAGTGCTCCAAGTGGGATATTATGTCCTGGGAAGGCGTTAACCTTTACGATTTTGCCCTCCTTGTCTTTTGTGAATTTACCAATACGTGCTCCCAGCATCTTGGCACCTATAATTGCACAGATACCACCTGTCATGTGGATTGCACATGAGCCTGCATAATCATGGAAGCCTAACTGGGCAAGGAAGCCGCCTCCCCAGATCCAGTGTGCCTCGATTGGGTAGATAAGGGCTGAAATAACTGCTGAGTATACACAGTATGATAAGAACTTTGTACGCTCTGCCATAGCTCCCGATACGATTGTTGCTGTTGTTGCACAGAATACTAAGTTAAATACGAATGATGAAAAATCAAAATCCTTGTATGCTGTGAAAATATCAAAGCCAGGTTTTCCAATAAAGCCTACCAAATCTTCTCCGAGAAGAAGTGACGAACCAATGATAATGAATACAACTGTACCAATACAGAAGTCCATAAGGTTCTTCATTATAATGTTTCCTGAGTTCTTTGCTCTGGTAAAACCAGCCTCTACCATTGCAAATCCTGCCTGCATCCAAAATACTAATGCTGCTCCAATAAGAAACCACACAC
>CAVKUD010000151.1:0-7463 GCA_963659315.1 Senegalimassilia sp.
TAATGGTTATACCGTTGCTGGTGAAAATATTCAGGATGCCGATTCTGAAGGAGAAATAATAGATATAAAAGAGATAAGAAAAGAAGTTATGAAAAGGAGAAAATATGATAAAAGGAATTGTTTGTGACAAAAATGGAAGCCCATTACAGGGTGTGACAGTGGAATTAAAAAACGACGAATTTGAGACAGTACTCAGTGCAGACACTGACAAAGCAGGTCAGTTTGCGATTGAGACTGACAAGGAAGCTTTTTATCCATATCTGACAGCAGTAAAGGATTATGCAGAGGAGTATCTCGAATACTGGTGCAGAAATATAAAAGGGGATGCTGATATAGAGCTTAATATCAGGATAGACAAGCTTGAAGTGTATGGAACTAATGCCTTTGTTATTGGTGGAGGATATGACTCTGTTTTAGTATATTTCCGCCCTATGAGCCTTATCAAATTCAAAAATGGAGAGGAAAATATCTGTCCTGACATTACAGATATAAACGTCACGATTGATGGTGAAATGGCAGAGGTGCTTGAAAAGAATCTGGTCAAAGAATCAATCGGAGAAGAGGAGATGGATGCCTACCTGATTCAGGTAAAGAAAACAGGTGATGAGCTGTCTGCCTCATGGAAGACAATAGAGCTTCAAATAGTGGATAGTGATGGAAATATGGGTATGGCAAAGACATATAGATAAGAATATATAAGAGACATTATGCTTCAGGAAAATATCTTGAAATGTAATGTCTTTTTTCTTGATAAAATACCATGTTACGGATAAACTAAAACTAAAGAGAAGGGAGGAGGTTTTTACATGTTAGAGAACTGGAACAAACCACAGAGACCAGACGAGGCAGAGCTTGAGGAGAGACTCGACAGGGCAAGGCTAAAACTATCTGCTTTGCAGATGCAGATTAAGGAGCATAAACTGCCAGTGCTTGTCCTTTTTGAAGGCTGGGGAACCGCAGGAAAGGGCAGTGTGTTGGGAAAGGTGATTAAAAACATCGACCCACGATTTTTCAAGGTGGAGACGATGGATATTCCTACAGAGGAGGAAAAGCGCAAACCTTTCTTATACCGATATTTTGTCAAAATTCCAGAGCAGGGCAAATTCGTATTTTTAGACTCTGGCTGGATGGATGAAATCGTAAAAGACTGTCTGCATGAAAAAATGGGAGAGAAGGAATACAAGAGGAAAATCGAGAGTGTAAAGCGTTTTGAGCGCCAGCTCACAGACAATGGTTATCTTGTGATGAAATTCTTTTTCCAGATAAGCCAGAAGGAGCAGAAAAAGAGGATTGATATATTAAAAGAGGACAAAAATACCAAATGGCGTGTCAGTGCTAATGATGACTGGCAGAATAAGCACTATGACAAATGCCTTAAGGTATTTGACAGGTACTTAAACGATACCAATGCGCCAGCCGACCCATGGTATATAGTTGATGCCAAAAACAAAAAGTGGGCTGAGCTTCAGGTGCTTGAAACTATTATAAGCGGCATAGAGACAGCACTAAAAAACAGCAGTCTTGCAGTGCCCCTTTTACAGAATGTATTTCCACTTGAAAAGATTCCAAAGTTAAGCCAGATCCCATTGGATAAGGAAATCCCAGAGGAGGAGTACAGGAAGGAGCTTAAAGATTTACAGGCAAGGCTTAGTGAGCTTCACAATAAGCTCTACAGGCAGAAGATTCCTGTAATCATCGCCTATGAGGGCTGGGATGCTGCAGGCAAGGGCGGTAATATAAAACGAATCACTGGAGCACTGGATCCGAGAGGCTTTGAGGTACATCCAATCGCAAGCCCTGAGCCGCATGAGAAAGCCAGACACTACCTCTGGAGGTTCTGGAAGCGCCTGCCAAAGACTGGCCATATAGCAATCTTTGACCGCACCTGGTATGGCAGGGTAATGGTTGAGCGTCTGGAGGGCTTTTGCAGTGAAAACGACTGGCAGAGAGCCTACAATGAGATAAATGAGTTTGAGAAGGAGCTGTCAGACTGGGGCGCAGTCATTATAAAATTCTGGGTTCAGATTGACAAGGACACCCAGCTTGCACGCTTTACAGACCGTCAGAACACGCCAGAGAAGCAGTGGAAGATAACTGATGAGGACTGGCGCAACAGGGAGAAGTGGGACTTGTATGAGGATGCCGTAAATGAGATGTTAGCCAAGACTAACACCACATATGCACCATGGCATGTGCTTGAGTCCAATGATAAAAAATATGCCAGAATCAAGGCTCTAAAGATTGTGATTGACGCAATAGAGAAAGCCTTGTAAATAAACATAAAGACAAAGGATACAACAATGAGAAACGAAAATGATTTTACTATAAGAGTACTGACAAAGGAGGATGCGGAGGAGTATAATGCCCTCCTGCGATATTCCTTTCAGGTGACAGAGCAGGAGCTTGCTGAGACAGGCTGGAAGGATGACGAGATAAAGCAGTCAAAATTCCCTGTCCTGGAGAGAGCTGATGTGCTGGGCTGCTTTAATGGTGATGAGCTGGTATCACAGTTTGCAGTATACCCACTGGATATGAACATATATGGAGAGCGTTACCAGGTGGGTTTTGTCACCAGTGTCTGCACTTATCCAGAGTACACAGGACATGGCATAATGAAAAAGCTTATGAAAAAGAGCCTTACCCGTATGAAGGAGAGCAATAAATCATTTGCCCTGTTGTATCCTTATTCCATACCGCTTTACAGGAGGCTGGGCTGGGAGATTATATCCAATAAGATGACCTATGTGATAAAAGATACACAGGTACCACAGAAAATCAGTGAGCCAGGCTATGTCAGGCGTGTGGCGTGGGATGACCAGGATTTTAAGGCACTGCACGGCATGTTTGCCGCCAAGACCCACGGCTGCCTGTACAGAAATAAGCTGGCATGGGAGGAGTATTTCCGCTGGGATGAGGACGACACCATGGTTGCCATATATTATTCAGCCAAGGATGTGCCAATCGGCTATATGGTCTATCTCATCAGCTCGGATGTCATGCATATCAAGGAAATGATTTACTTAAACAGGGAGGCACAGCTGGGACTCTGGGAGTACATACACAAGCATGATTCCATGATTGATGAGGTGCGTGGCAATAATTATTACAGTGAGCCAATAGCTTTTGAGCTGGACGACAGCGATATAAAGGAGACTATACGCCCTTATGCAATGGGCAGGATTATAGACATAAAGCAGTTTATACCACAATACAGGTCAGACCCTGATGGCCCTGGCGGAGTCTTTAACTTTGAGATTACAGATGAGCTTCTGCCATGGAACAATGGTAATTTTAATATTGCATTTAAAAATGGCAGGAGCAGCATCTCAAAGAGACAGGCAAAATATCAGCTCAAGATGTCGATAGGCACTCTGACAGCACTTCTGATGGGCTACAAGACAGCAGAGTATCTCTACAATATGGGCAAGATAGAGGGAGAAGCAGAGGCAGTCGGCAGGCTTGATGATGTGCTGCTTCATGAGATACCATATGTATCGGATTATATTTAAAAAATAAGGATTTTGCATAATCCTATCGACAAGATACGACAAAAGTTTTATTATTGTATATAATATGATTTGTATTGACAGTAATTGACGGCATAGGAGAAATTATGGAAAATGTAAGTGTCGCAATTGCAGAGGATAACGAGAAAATATTTCGATTATTGAAAGAATTGAAGTATACCAGATTGACGAAGGATGGAGAAGAGCCTGATATGGTGCTGGTTTATGTAAAAAAACCAGAGAATCTTGATTCGATTTTGTCTGGAGATATTCCTGTGGCAAAATTTGTATCAGAGGAAGAGAAACAGAGGACTAAATCCTTACAGGAAGAAGTTACTGAGATTATACATGAGGTGGGTGTTCCTGCTCACATCAAGGGCTACCAGTACTTAAGGGAGGCAATCATCATGTCGGTTGAGGACATGGATATGCTTAATTCAATTACCAAAATATTGTATCCTACAATTGCCAAGAAGTTTTCTACAACCTCAAGTCGTGTTGAAAGAGCTATAAGGCATGCAATCGAGGTTGCATGGAGCAGAGGCAGAATGGATACAATTGATGAAATGTTTGGCTATACCATCAATTGCAGAAAGGGAAAACCTACCAATTCTGAGTTTATTGCATTGGTTACAGATCGCATCAGATTACAGATGAAAGATTAATTTTTTATGTTTATGCTCTTAACTTGTGTTATTATATGATTAAGGAGCAAAAGGTATCACGGATGCATGTCGTCATGCAATTGATGTATACCTTGGTGACTTACATAGGTGATGATAGGAGGGGTGGAGCATGAAAAATATCTTATTTGCTTCTTCAGAGGCAGTTCCATTTATAAAGACAGGCGGACTTGCAGACGTTGTGGGTTCACTGCCGAGATACTTTGATAAAAATGAGTATGATGTACGGATTATTATACCAAAGTATGCTTGCATGGCAGATGAATTTTGCAAAGGTCTTAAGTTGGTCTGTCATTTTTATGTTAATCTCAACTGGAGAAAGCAGTATGTTGGTATTTTAAAAACTGAATATCAGGGAATTACATATTATCTGGTTGACAATGAGTTCTATTTTGGAGGACCGAGTCCCTACGATAAGATATATGAGGACGTAGAGAAATTTGCATATTTTTCAAAAGCAGTTCTGGCAGCCTTGCCATATATTGAATTTGTACCAGATATAATCCAGTGCAACGACTGGCAGACAGGACTCATACATGTATTTTTAAAGACCATGTATGGGTCAGATGAGTTTTACAGCGATATAAAGACTGTGTTTGCCATCCATAACATGAAGTTCCAGGGCAGGTGGAAGATTAATGAGGTCGTGGATATTACAGGACTTCCACACCACATATTTAATTCAAATGAGCTTGAATCCTACGGTGAGGCAAACTACTTAAAGGGTGGAATTGTATATGCTGATGCAGTATCCACAGTCAGCCCTACATATGCCCATGACATCACCACGCCAGAGGGTGGGGAGGGGCTTCACGGTCTGATGGAGGCGAGAAGGAATGTATTGCACGGCATATTAAATGGTCTGGATTATGATGAGTATAATCCTGCCAATGACAAATATATCAATTTTCATTTTGATAAAAATGATATATCTGGCAAAGCCAAAAATAAGGAATATCTGCAAAAGGCGACAGGGCTTACAGTGGATAATAACGCAATGCTTATCGGCATAGTGTCAAGAATGACAGACCAGAAGGGTTTTGACCTGGTGGCATATGTCATTGATGAAATATTAGAGACTATGGACGTGCAGTTTGCAGTACTTGGCACGGGAGAGAACCGCTATGAGAGCATGTTCCACCATATCCAGAGCAAGTATCCTGACAAGGTGACAGCCCATATCGGATATTCAGAGGAGAGAGCGCATCAGATATATGCTTCCTGCGATGCCTTCCTCATGCCGTCCTTATTTGAGCCATGTGGACTCAGCCAGCTCATGTCTATGCGCTATGGCACACTGCCTATCGTCCGTGAGACGGGAGGGCTTAAGGACACAGTAGAGCCTTATAATGAGTATCAGAATACTGGAAATGGCTTCTCCTTTACCAAGTATAATGCCCATGACATGCTCCATGTCATCCAGTATGCCTATTCTGTATTCAGGGATGACAGGCAGGCATGGAATGACATGGTTGTAAGAGCTATGTCAATGGACTATTCATGGAATGCATCTGCAAGGGAATACGAAAAAATGTATGAAAACCTTGACAGAAAAGTGATTTAGACCGGAATCGTAAGGCACTTCAGGCTTCTGTCATACAGATAAGGATGATTTGACAAAACCTCCTCATCACTGACTGAGATTTCATTAACAGAGTTAATCAGCTCAGTTAATGTATCAAGGTCGACACGGCTGTCCTGTGGCAGTATGACAAATTCGTGTATGCTGCTTGGAATCAACAGGAGGTTGGAGCCTAATCTGTCAGCTATTTCCTGCAATAAGCCATCGTACAGTATGACTGCGGCACCGTTTATCCTTGGCAGATTGCTCAGGACATACATGTCGATAAGGTCGTCATATTCAGACAGGTCATAGATACTGGCTGCCAGCTCATTTAAGTCTGTAAGCTGGTGGGGGAAAAGCCTTGGAGCGTTTTGAGCTGCTGCGGTAAGTAGGTCTGTTACAGTTACATTCCATTTTTTCATGAGCTGCTCATGGATAGTGATTGTGGCATTGCCATAGAAATTGTTATCCAGTGCAAGCATGAATACAACAGCAAAATCAAGATATTTCAAATGAGGGATATGTGTCAACATACCCTCATTTTTGTCATAATTAATAAGCTTATAGATTATGCGGCTCTGGCATTTCTCATAGCTTATGATTGACTCAGTGTCAAAATTTTGGGATGGCATATACTTATTGTAGGTTCTGTATATGTCATCGCATATATCCTTCATGCCAACTCCGTTCAGATAGCGGTGGTAGTAGGGTGTCAGGTATATGGCTGGTGAGATATTATAGTCTGGATTGCATATGATGAGTCCATCCAGATGGGTTCCGTTATTTTTTTCTATTGGCTTTACACTGATATTGTATGAAGAGTCAAATCGCTCTGTCATAGCTTGTTTGATGTTACATAAAAACTCCGAATAATTCATATTTTCTCCTTATGTTATGGGGAGAATATTATTTTGTCTGGGAAAATGACAGGAGTCTGTCTACAAGATTAATCAAAAATCCACGAGGAAATACCTCGTGGATTTAATGTAACATTTTTTTAATAAATATGCAATAGTTTTTTAGTTGCCTTTCAATTCCTGCCAGAGAGTATTTAAAAGCTCTGTCTCGTCATCATCAAGTGTCTTGTATATCTCACACCGCTCAATAACCTCTGTAGGAGGATTGATAGCCTCGTTCTGCTTTTCTTCATCTGACATGCTCTCGACTACAGGGATGACAGGAGAAGCATAGTATACATACTCGAAATTAGCCTGAGCCACATCATCACGGCATACATAGTTTAAGAATTCCAGGGCTTCCTCGCTGTGCTTACAGGTCTTTGGTATAAACCATGAGTCAATCCAGATATTAGAGCCTTCAGATGGCACGATATAGTCCAGATTCTCATTCAAGTCCATAGCTGATGCAGCCTCACCAGAGTAGCAGATAGCCAGGGCGGCATTCTCAGCAACCATCTCATCACAGGTTTCATCCACCAGATAGGCTGTTACATCAGGCTTCTGCTGTATCAGCAGCTGCAAGGCTTCTCTGAGGTGCTCCTCGTCAGTATCATTTATAGAATATCCCAGTGTGGCAAGGGCTGGTGTCATTGCGTCACGGACTGAGTTAATCATAATCATGTTTCCAGCGTATTTGCCATCCCACAGGCAATTCCAGGTCTTTAAATCTTCAGGGTCTACCATGGTCTTATTGTATAAGATACCTACAGTTCCGTAGAAATATGGCAGAGTGTACTTGTGCTCAGGGTCG
>CAVKUD010000152.1:0-7427 GCA_963659315.1 Senegalimassilia sp.
AGTGAGCAATACATAAATTTTGACAAGTACATTTTAAGATATGCGCAGAAATATTGGTAAATAGAAATGGAGGAAGGTATGAAAAACAGAATAATTGCAAGTACTCTTGTAGTGGCAATGCTGGTGTCGATGACTGCTTGCGGCAATACGCAGTCTCAGGAGGCGACAGAGTCTGCAGGAGTGGCAAATACAGAAGTAACAGGTGTATCAAGCACAGATGGCGGTGAGTCGGCATATCAGACCATGGTTTCCATGAATGATATGGAGGAAAATATAATTGACGATAATTACAGGAATTATTATCAGATTTTCCCATACAGCTTCTGTGACAGTGATGGAGACGGTGTGGGTGATATAAATGGTATCACATCAAAGCTTGATTATATCAAGGATTTGGGGGCTAATGGTCTATGGATTACACCTGTATGCCAGTCGCCTTCTTATCATAAGTATGATGTGGTGGATTATTATTCGATTGATGAGCAGTTTGGTACTCTTGAAGATTATGAGAATATGATAAAGGAATGTGATGCCAGAGACATCAATGTACTTTTTGACCTGGTTGTAAATCACACGTCCTCAGAGCATCCTTGGTTTAAAGAGGCATATTCCTACATACAGTCACTTGGTGAGGGTGAGGAGCCTAATCCAGAGGAATGCCCATATGTGGAATACTATAATTTTTCCAAGGAGAGAGCCTCTGGCTGGAGCGTAGTCGAGGGGACTGACTGGTATTACGAGTCGCAGTTTGTCTACAGTATGCCAGACCTTAATCTTGACAATGAAAATGTAAGAGCTGAGATTGAAAAAATCATAAAATTCTGGCTGGACGAGGGAGTTTCTGGCTTCAGACTGGATGCAACCACTTCATATTACACTGGCAAGGATGATATGAATATTGATTTTATGTCATGGCTCAATGATGTAGTGAAGGGATATGACCCAGATGCATATATAGTAGGAGAGTGCTGGACAGATGCTTCAACATACACTAATTACTATAAGAGCGGTGTAGACAGCTTCTTTGATTTTGACTTTGCTACAAAGAGCGGAGCCATTGTAAAGGCGCTTACTACAGGCTCTGCCCTGAATTTTGGCAATAAGCTTGTGTCTGTAGATGAGAAGATGAAAGCAAATAATTCTGACTACATAGATGCTGCATTTACATCAAATCACGATACAGCAAGAATCGCAGGAAGCTTTGCAGGAGACACTTCAGAGGCTCAGGTAAAAATGGCACAGGGACTCGCTATGATGATGGGTGGCGCATATTATCTCTATTATGGTGAGGAGCTTGGCATGAAGGGTAATGGTGATGATGAAAATAAGCGTACACCTATGCTCTGGTATAATGATGAAAATGCAGATGGCATGTGTGAGAGTATTGCAACTAAGGATATTGACATGAAATATGGCACACTTGAAGACCAGCAGGATGATGAGACATCCATTTACAATTTTGTGAAGCAGGGTATGAAGCTTAGAAATGTATATCCTGAGATAGCAAGAGGAGAGAATTCTGTGGAGGAAGCCTTATCAGATGAGGCGGTTCTTGTATTAAAGAAGGACTATGATGGCTCTGTCATCTATGTTGTAATCAATACAAAGCAGGATGATAAGGCTGTGGATGTGTCTTCGCTGGGAGAGCTTTCCATGGGTGGCGAGCTGATTACGGGTGACACAGGAGCAAGCCTTGAGGCTGGTACACTGGATATGCCAGGCTACTCTATTGTAATCCTGAAATAATCTGTAAACTTGATAAGAGGATTTAAAGACGGGCGGCAGCTTTTGCGGGTTCCGTCTTTTTCTTTAAGTCTAAAATGGCACCCTTTCAAAATCTACTTAGCACATGAAGTCATATAGGCAGGGGGCACAAACCTTAGAGTAAAGCTGTAGAATTTGTCAGATTCGTTTTTTGCCTTCAGGGAAGGTGTACTTCAACGCATTTGACTGGAGGACGCAAGGTGTACGTCTCATGCGGACAACCAGATGACCATTCTAGTTAGACTAGGAGCCTTCTCAGGAAATGCCGATTAGGGGCGCCTGCGCACAACTCAAGCAGTTTCTTATATGCGCTCTGCGCAGAGAAGAAACTGCTCTCAAACATGTGACTACGGCGCCCCAGCTTTCCTTCGTTAAGGCTCCAAGTCTAACACGAATGTTCCCTGAACTGTTGTCCGCATGAGACGTACACCTTGCGCCCTCCTGTAAAATCGTTTGAAGAACAGCTTCAATCGAGGAAGGCAAAAAACGAATCTGACAAATCTAGGCTTTACGGACAGGTTTGTGCCCCCTGCCTATATGGCTTCATGTGCATCGCAGACTATGGAGGGTGCCACACCAGAATAAACAAAAAAGACGGGACCCGCAAA
Source organism: Senegalimassilia sp. (assembly GCA_963659315.1). Classification (GTDB taxonomy): domain Bacteria; phylum Bacillota; class Clostridia; order Lachnospirales; family Lachnospiraceae; genus Roseburia. Next base: position 2,373 of record CAVKUD010000152.1, read on the forward strand.
AGCTGCCGCCCGTCTCTAAATCCATTAATTAAGTTTACAGATTATCTCTGATAAGTTCTTCTACAATAGTCTGGCAGAAAGCCCCCACATGCTTCTGCTGGTCCTTGTCCAGAGTCGAAACATCAATAGGCTCTCCATAAATAAGCTTCACATCTGTAGCGTGAATCCAAGGAAAATGATTCTCCAGAATATCCGCAGTGCCAATAAGTGCCATAGGTACAATCCTGCAACCAGTCTTGGTAGCAATCTTGAAGGAACCCTCCTTGAAAGGAAGCAGGCTTGTAGGATTCTCCCTGTCCTTATTTCTGGTGCCCTCAGGGAAGACGCAGATAGATATGCCAGATTTAACATACTCAATGGCATTAAGGATAACCTTAAGCCCCTCCTTCATGTCGTCACGCTTTAGGAAAATACAGTGCAGACGCTTCATCCAGACTCTTAAGATTGGCACCTTGTTTACACCATCCTTGGCAATGTAGCCGGTAAGTCCTGGGCATCTGGCATAGGTGATGACCACATCAAAGAAGCTTCTGTGATTTCCTATATATAGTACAGCCTCATCCTTTGGCACATTTTCCTCTCCAATGACTGTAAGCCTTACACCAGAGAGAAATGAGACACATTTAAAGCCCCACTGTACAATCCGAAGCTGAATGAGGTCAGCATGAGACTTGTTAAATTTTGAAATTATCCATTCGATTCCCAGCACAGGAAGTCCAAGAACCAGAAAAAGAAATACATATAAGACAGTTATAATCGTGCGCATACTGCCCTCCTAAAATAATTTATTGTATGATTATAGCATTTTATGAGAAAAATTGAAATACAATATATAGTAAATGGACATTAATGAGAGGAGTAAAATGAGACATATAAAAATAGTATGTGCAGCACTTGTTTTTTTATTAGTGTGTCAGATGACGGGCTGCAGCGGAAACTATAACGGAAGTGAAACTGGAATAAACCTTGAATATACAGTGCTTGGGGAAACTAAAATTCCAGAAGAACTTTTGAGCCAGATAGAGGAGAAAAAGGCAGAGGGCTTTGAGTTAACATACAGAGATAATGAATATTTATACATAGCCAAGGGCTTTGGCGAACAGAAAACCAGTGGCTACAGCGTATCTGTTACAAATTTAACAAGTGAGGATCAGGTAATATATTTTGAAAGCAAACTGGTCATACCACAGGAAAATGAAAACGTTAATTCAGTTTCCAGTTTCCCATATATTGTCATAAAAACAGAGTTAATAGAATTTCCTGTAGTATTCAGGTGAAAATTGGCTTAATTGTGCATAATAATTCAAAAAAATGCAAAATTAGTACTTCTGCACCATTGAAAAAACTCTAGCACTTTGCTATACTAAAGCTACAAGATATTGTGGCATACGATACAGGATAGCCGCTAGATAGAGGAGGCATGTAATGATACAGGAAGAAATAAGCAAAGTTCGCGCATCAGTTCACCAGCAGTGCGGAAATAGAGTTAAGATTCAGCTTGATCGTGGCAGAAATAAAGTTGATATTCAGGAAGGTGTTATCCAAAAGGCATATCCAAGTGTATTTACAGTATTGGTAGATGATGAGAGAGACCAGAATCCTCCTCAGTTATTATCATTTAGTTACACTGACATAATTACAAAGGATATTCGTATGAAACTGTGCTAATTGGAGTTTAGTAAGTTAACATAAAAATCCCTCGTTGTGAATAGTATTAGTATTATCAATATTAATATTTCATGACGGGGGATTTTATTATGGATTTAAGGCAGCAATATATAAAAAGAGACAGGCAGATAGCAAAGGAGTATGCCCAGGTGACCTTTGATGATGATTATATAGTGAAGGACAACAAGCCCGACATACTCAAGGTAATCTGCGCCTCGGGAGACGTGCTGACAGAGGAGATAAAGACCATAAATGAAGCTGTGTGGATAAGCGGCAGGGTGAATTTTTACATAATATACAGAAGCGATACAGGCAGCATGCCTGAGAGGATTGACGGGATGATTCCTTTTCAGGAAAAAATATTTGTAGACAATCTCACAGAGCTTAACAGTGTGAGAGTATCAGGAAAAATAGATGACATCATGGTGAGCATTATCAATTCCAGAAAGGTGTCTGTAAAGGGCATCATAAGCTTTGACGTGACGGCTGAGGAGATGGAGGAGTTTCCTGTGACGGCAGGCATGGAGGACAGCGGAAAATACCAGGAAAAAATCAGCGAACAGGAGCTTTTGGAGCTTAAACAGATGAAGCATGATGTCATGAGGATAAAGACTGAGGTGCAGCTGCCAAAGACCAAGGGCAACATAGCAAATATAATATGCAGCTATCTGGATGTGAGAAATCTGGACAAGGATTTAGGGCAGGAGAAGCTTACGGTGAGAGGCGAGGTCTACTATTGCGTGATTTACCAGAGCGAAGAGGGGGAGCTGGAATGGGCAGATGGAATGACCTCCGTGGCAGGAGAAATGAAAAATGACAACCATGATTTTGACCTCTACTGGGTTAAGCTTAACATGACACAGCAGGATATAGAGGCGGAGATGGACTATGACAGGGAGATGAGGCAGCTTGCCATAGAGCTTGTATATGATGTGGAGCTTGAGAGCTGGATGACAGAGAAGGTGCAGAAGCTGGATGATGTATATTCCTTGTCCGAAAACATCGAGCCTGATTACACAATGGAGGAAATCAGTGAGCTTCTGATAAAAAATCAGGCAAAATGCCGCATATTTGAGACTGTCAATCTGGAACAGGGGCAGGAAAAAATCATGCAGATATGCGGAGCCAAAAGCCATGCCAATATTGAGAGAACGACAATGTGTGACCATGGAGTGATGGTGGAGGGAGTGCTTGAACTGCATATCATGTATATTACAGCGGACGACAGCTTTCCGATTGCCCACAGATATGAGCAGCTGCCATTTGAACAGTGCGTGGATGCAAACGACGTGAATGAGAATACCCAGATAAAGCTCGACTCAGATGTGGAGCAGATACAGATTAATCTGCTTGATAATATGACCTATGAGATTAAGGCTGTGGTAAACATTTCACTTCTTGCTATAGATAAAAAACAGATAGAAGTAATAAATTCTGTAAAAGAAATTGAGGATGAAAATGAGAGTGGGGATGAGCTCCCTGGTATAGTAGGATATACCACAAAGGCTGATGAAAGCTTGTGGGACGTGGCAAAAAGGTATAAGACGACCATAGAAAAAATCATGGAGATAAATGACTTAAAGACCGATAATATCAAGGCTTCGGAGAAAATTATAATTGCTAAGAATGTCAGAATGTGATAACATTTTGATGTGACAAGTGCTGTCGATTTATGTCGGGGCTTTTCCATGGATGCACATAGGGTGATAAGGATTATATGTAATATTAAGCGTGCAAGGAAAGCTGCCAACGACAGATGTTGCACATGCTACAAATGAAAAAGGGAAAGGGAAGAGGAGAAAGAAAATGGACAATAACAATTACAACAATGGTGATTATACTGCTCCAGAGTCAGGAAATAATTCAGGCGATGGCTCAAACAATTCACAGTACAGCACCAGCGGTGAGTACACAAGTGGTCAGTACAATACCAACGATCAGTACAACAACGGTCAGTACAATGCAAACGACCAGTACAATGCAAACAACCAGTACAATAATGGTCAGTACAATGCAAACGACCAGTACAACAACGGTCAGTACAATGCCAATGACCAGTACAACAATGGTCAGTATAATGCAAATAATCAGTACAACACTAGTGGACAGTATTATGCAAATGGTCAGTACAATATGAATGGCCAGCAGTATCAGTACAACAACGGATACGGTCAGGGACCAGTTGACAACAATGGCAAGCCAATTCCAAACAACTTTGGTTTGAAGCTTACATTTTCCATCCTGATTACAATTTTCTTATCAAAGATTTTTGGTATACTTTCAATTATATTTACATGCTTACAGAATAAGGCATACAAGGAAGGCAGATGGGATGACTTCAAGAACAAGAGAAAGCTCTCAAACGTATTCTTATGGATTGGTCTCATCCTTGGTGTAATTATACTTGTTATATGGCTGGTATTTGTAGGAGCTGTAGTTAAGGAATCATTGAATGCAGCAAGCGATTACGATTATTCATATTCATATGAGTATGATGATGACGACGATGACGATTATACCTATGATGATGATACTGATAACAGCGATGATGATTTCGACTATGATGACTCATCTGATTCTGACACAGATTCAGATTACATCTACGGAGATTCAACATTTGATTTCGACTCTGTTGAGCAGATGACAATTAATGGTGCAGCAGTTTCAGTTCCAATGTCAGTGACAGACTTTATAGCTGCTACAGGCATTGATACATACAGAGACGTAGATGCGCTGGATTCATATGACTTATCTGGTCATAACGGTGGAGAGATGACATATATTGATGATGAGAATGGACGCTCACTCATTGATATTTATAACGGTTCAGATGATGATATCAAGGCTATAGATGGAACAATCGGTGGAATCAAGCTTGATTTCGAGGATATATCATTGCCTATCCAGTTCGAGTACAGAGGAATCACAAATGAGTCTTCTCTTGATGATGTACTTGACATCTTAGGTGAGGCTGATACACAGTACAATGGTTCATATGGTACAGAGCTTACATATTACACAACTAATGGATGGCTTGAGTTTGACTGGGACAATGATGGAGTGATGACATCAATATGGATTGAAAATTACGGAGAAATTGATTAATCGATGGTTAATTGATTGTACTTATGCGCCTTCTGCATTTATTGCAGGAGGCGTTTTTTGTTGCCTTAGTATGCAGAAACATTGTCAGTTGCCATGTATTCAGAGAAGCTGACGGAGGAAGGTCAGGCTGGAGCTTTTTTGTATTGCCAAGCATCAAGATAAGCTATCGGTGGCAGGCTGGCATAGAAATTAATGGAAGATTGTCAAAAAGGGTGGAAAAATAAGAAGAATTGTGTAAAAATAAGGTGTAGTATATAAAGACAGTGTATAGGAGGAAATATG
>CAVKUD010000153.1:0-7424 GCA_963659315.1 Senegalimassilia sp.
GCGCCAAGTATGATATCAGCTTCATTTATGGCATGCTCTACTTCTTTGGTGAGAATCATAGGGCTTCCCATGCCTACACCGGCAAGGGTGATATGGAATTTGTTTTGTGCGTCGATTTTTTTATTGCATATGGTGCTTAAAAGCTCACAAGTCTCCCTGAATGAATATGTCTTGTTTTTATTGTCACCAGCATCTGTAAATTCTGATACTTCGTTTTGTTCTGTCGTGTCTGCTTGCTGTAACACGTTCACCTTTTGTGACACTTCTGCTCTTTCCACCACATATACAGGAATATCAAGTCTCTTCGCAGCTTCAAGCTTTTCTATATAGCCACCAGCCCTGCCACTTTTTTTAGTAACCAGACAGCCTATATCGTACTGGCGGAGCATAGCCTCATTCATATCCGCTGTGAAGGGACCCTGCAAAGCAAGGATATGCTTTCCCACTATGCCATTCTCATTGCAGAGTCCTATGCTCTCAAGCCCTGGCAATACCCGTACATAGAGCCTGTCTTTAAGCCTCTCATGTCCGCAGTATACGGACAGTTCCTTGCTGCCTGTGGTGAGCAGAATGTTTCCCTCTACACTCAAAAGTGCCTGGGCACAGTCCTCATTGCTTTTAAAAACTCTGACCTTGTCGTAATCATATGTATCATCAGTTTCACGACTTAGACGGATATAGGGAATATCCATACTCTCCATGGCAGTCCTTATATTTTCTGTAACAAGCTGGGCATAGGGATGGGTGGCATCTACAACTGCTGCAAACTGCCCACCTGATATAAAGGCTTTCATTTCCTCAACATCCATCCTGCCCCTGTGGATATGGGCGCAGGCATTTTCTGTCAGCACAATCTCTCCGTATTCCGTAGCAACGCATAGAGTATGTGAAATGTCTGCCTGTGAAAGACACTCAGATAGCTTTCGTCCTTCAGTTGTTCCTGCAAATATCAGTATTTCTTTCAATTTGATAACCTCTCCTTGTAATCAGCCTGCCATTTATAATCTCTGAGCCAGAATTTCCAATAAAGACAGTGGTAAACATGTTTACTTCCATATCCCTAAGCTCTCCAAGCGTACAGGTGACAGCTCTGGTGCCATCCCTGCCGATATTTTCCACATAGCCGCAGGGTCTGTCTGCCTCTATAACTCTCAATAAAATATCACAGGCTCTCTGTAGATAGTCCTTCCTCTTATGGCTCGACGGATTATATATAGCCATGGCAAAATCCCCCTCTGCCGCTGCAATCAGCCTCTTCTCTATCTTTTCCCATGGCGTAAGCAAATCGCTTAAGCTTATGACACAAAAATCATGGTTAAGGGGTGCTCCCAGGACTGCCGCCCCACTGCTTGCCGCTGTAATGCCTGCCACCACGCAAAGCTCTATGTCAGGATAATCCTTTCCCAGCTCATACATGAGAGATGCCATGCCGTATATTCCTGCGTCTCCACTGCATATTAAAGCCACCTTTTTTCCCTCCATGGCTTTCTCAAAGCATATTATGCAGCGCTCCTTCTCCTGCCTCATAGGAGTGGTAATCATTTCCTTGTCTGCGTATTTTTCACCAAGCAATTTGATATAGACTGTGTAGCCTATAATGACATCCGCCTCCTCAAGCACTCTCTGGGCTTCAAGGGTCATCATCTCCTCTTTGCCTGGTCCCATTCCAACAATATATATTTTATTCATAGTCAAACGATACTCTCCAATCTCTCTTTGCTACAGCAATAGTCATTCCATCGTAGGCATGCTTCCTGTATACAAGCTTTCCATTTATTCCACAGCCCCTAAGTGCCGCCCTCTCGCATACATTGTCTACCCCGACCTGTGATTTCACAAATTCTGATACCTCAAAGTCTCCTGTCACTGCCTCAAGCTCCTCTGCTGAATATGTGATGAAAGGTATTCTCTCAAGGCTGCTCCACTGTAAAAAGCCTGCCTCATCCTGCTTTTTATCTATTGAACAGATAGCGTAAACCTGATTTTTGCTTAGTCCAAGCTCTGTCAGAGTCTGGTCTATGTACTCTGCTATCTTTTCAGGCTCCTTATCTCTCTTACAGCCCATGCCAAGGACGTATTCTTTTGGTCTTAGGATAAGGCTTGCGCCATAATCCTGCTTTTGGCTTGTGATTATCACATCTACTGGCTGCTTTGGTGGAAAGTCTACTATTTCTATCTGATTTGTAAATCGGCTGTCGTGTCTCAGCTGTTCATATCTTATTTGTTTGTAGTGGTGACTTTCTGTTTCACCTCCACTTTTCCTTGTTGCAGATGTTTTGGTTTGTAATTTTACATTTTCAACTTCTTCAGTTTCATTCTCAGAAATTCCGTATTCAGTTGATTCAACCGCTATGCTTATTTTCTCGCCCCTTAGCACCTTGGACGATACTTTCGCAATCCCATCCTTGTTCTCTATATAAAGATGATTTTTTCTGGCAAATATATCTACTGCAAAGCTCTTGTTCAAGTCTGTCGCTGTTGTAATCACGGGTTCTGCCCCTGCCAGCTCTGCAATTTTTACTGCTATCTCATTTGCACCGCCCACGTGTCCTGACAAAATGGGTATGACATATGTGCCCATCTCATCCATAACAAGCACTGGACTGTCATAGAGCTTGTTTGTAACCCAGGGTGCAATGGCTCTGACCGCTATTCCGCAGGCTCCTATAAAAAGTATTTCATTTTTCGCTGACATCTGCAGCTTAGCCCATTCGTCCGTACCGCAGTAGACATACCTGAGCCTCTTATTTATGCTTCCATCCCTGTACTTTGAACACTTGGTGTAGACACTTGCACTTTCTCCTGCTTCATTAAGCATGTCAAGCAGCCTAAGTGACAGGTGTGCCCCCTTTTCAGTAAAACTAATTATGCTTAACATTACTTCTCCTTTGCCTGTCTGTATTCAGTAGAAAAATCCGCTGCATACAATCTGGACTTTTCATAATTCCTGCGCCCTATGACATCCCCAACCAGAACCAGGGCTGTCTTTGTAATATTATGCTCTCTGGCTGTCTCTGCCAATGTCTTTACAGTGCAGATATATTTTTCTTCCTCTGGCCAGGTTGCCTTATATACCAGTGCAGCAGGCGTGTCCTCTCTGTAGCCACCTGCCATAAGCCTCCTGCTTAGTTCCTCAAGCATGCCTGTGCTTAAGTATATAGCCATTGATGCCTGATGAGCTGCAAAGCTCTCTATGCTCTCCTTTGGTGGAACCTTTGTCCGTCCCTCCATTCTGGTAATAATAAGTGACTGTGATATATCTGGCAGTGTGTATTCCAGATTTAAGGAGGCTGCCGCTCCAAAGCAGGCACTTACCCCGGGGCAGCTCTCATATTCGATGCCAAGCTTGTCAAGCTCATCCATCTGTTCCCTCACAGCCCCATAGATACTAGGCTCACCTGTATGCAGTCTCACTATCATTTTTCCCTCATCTGAGGCTTTTTTCATAATATCAATAACCTCATCCAGGGTAAGCCTTGCGCTGTTATGTATCTGACAGTCCTTTTTTGCATAGTCAAGCAGGTCTGGATTAACCAGTGAACCAGCGTATATAATCACATCTGCTTTTTCAAGAAGCCTCATGCCCCTCACTGTAATTAAGTCTACTGCTCCTGTTCCTGCGCCAACAAAGTAAACCATTCTGACACCCCCTTGCTCTTTGCCAACTCTCCAAATTCGTTGGCATACATGATACAATCTATCTCTATTTTATCTCTTGCCCTCTTATTCAGGTAAAAGCATATGCGCTCCATGGCATAATCCATGACCTGAGCCAGCTTTCCGCTCTCACTTAAGATGCGCACCGCCTCTTCTGTTGTCACACTTTCAAGTATCTGGCAGACCTTATCTGCCTCCACTCCCATTTTAACAGCAAATGCCGCCATAAGCTCCATCCTTGCATCCGCTTCCCTTGAGTGGGTGTTCATTATGCCGCCTGCCACCTTTATGAGCTTTCCTATATGACCAGCAAGAAGCAGCTTCTTAAAGCCAAGCTCCACAGCCATGTCTATTGTCTGCCCTATGAAATTACTGCATTTAACACTTTTATCCAGGTCATAGTTATATGTATTTTTCATAAAATCCAGACCATAATTGCCCGGAGATACAACCACATAGTCATAGCCCAGTGCTTTTCTCTGGTTCAGCTCCACACGGATTGTATCAAGCAGTGCCTGATTGCTCATAGGCTCCACAATTCCGCTTGTGCCAAGGATTGAGATTCCTCCCACTATGCCAAGTCTTGGGTTAAAGGTCTGTTTTGCGATTTCTTCTCCATCTGGAACAGAGATTATAACACTTAAACTGCCCTTGTAATCCAAAAGCCTGCATACCTGTGACACCTCTGCTGTAATCATTTCTCTTGGCACATGGTTTATGGCTGCATTGCCTACAGGCTGGTCAAGCCCCGGCTTTGTGACACGTCCGACGCCTGCGCCGCCATCTATTATAATGTGAGTTTTATCGTTTTTATCTGATAATTTTGCCTCTGGCTCCTGACTGTACGCAAATGACACCGCCGCACATATGAGGGCTCCTGTGGTTATGTCAGGGTCATCTCCACCATCCTTTTGCACTGCACAGCTGACCTGATTCTCTGAACGCTCAATATCCAGTATCTGTGCATTAAAAGGTATGCCCTTGGGTGTCTCTATAGTAATCTCAGTTTTCTTTTTCCCTGACAAGAGCATATATGCCGCTGCCTTTGCCGCTGCTGCTGCACAGCTTCCAGTTGTAAAACCATATCTCATAGTCTTTCCTGTTTCCTCAATAATCTGCACTATACATATCTCTAAACAAGTTTGCTCAAATTCTTTTTAACTCGTAAATGATGGCATTACAAATCGCCGCTGCTATGTTGCTGCCACCCTTCCTGCCACGGTTCACAATATATGGCACGCCTGTCTCCATGATAAGCTCCTTTGCCACCTCTACATTTACAAAGCCAACCGGCACACCTATCACAAAGGCTGGTCTGAATGTTCCTGCCTCTATCATCTCATATAGCTGTATAAGGGCTGTAGGTGCATTTCCCACTGCAAAAATCACAGGCTTTTGTATCTTAGATGCCTTCTCCATGCTCACCGCTGCTCTGGTAGTGCCACGCTCCTTTGCTATGCGTGCGACCTCCTCATCTGCCATGAAGCAGTGGACCTCTCCGCCAAAGGTCTTAAGCGTCCTTTTGTTGATTCCTGATAAAGCCATGTTGGTATCTGTGACAATGTCGGCTCCGTTTAGTATGAGATTTTTGGCAATAGCCACTGCGTCCCTTGAATAAGTAAGCGTATGGGCATAATCAAAATCTGCGCTGGTGTGAATAGCCCGCTTTGTGACCATCTCCTGATCTTTGGGCAGGACAATACCACGGGTCTTAAGCTCCTCTGATATAATCTCAAAGCTCCGCTTTTCGATTTCTTCTGGACGTAAATGCTCTATTCTGTCCAGTACTTCTCTTATCTGTAATTCTTTTGCACTGGTTTCTTTTATGTTCTCTTCCTTTTCATTTAATTGTATATTGTCAATTTTATCATTCAATGCACTCACCTATCGCTTTCAAAAGTCTTTGGTTTTCTGCTCTGTTCTTTACAGCTATCCTGTAATAGCCCTTTGCCAGCCCTTCAAAATTCTCACAATCTCTTATAAGAATTTTCTTTTGCAGGAGCTTATCATAAAGTGGTACGCCTGTCCTTATCAGTATAAAATTAACATCTGACTCATAAGCTTTTATTTTAAGTCCTTTTACTTCAAGCTCCCTGATGCCATTTATCAAAAACTCTCTTTCTGTTTTCACACACCCTATGGTTTTTGAAAGATACTCATCCTGTCCTATACAGCATAGCCCTGCACACTGGGCAAATGTAGATAAATTCCATTCTGCTATATGCGTTTTCACCTTTTGAAGCAGAGCCTTATCCCTGCATAGCATGTAGCCAAGTCTCACTCCGGGAATTGCAAATATTTTTGTAAAAGCCCTGATTACTATAAGATTATTATATTTGTCAAGCTCATCCAATATAAAATTTTCCCTCTGGCAAAACTCAATAAAGCACTCATCAAGCACCACAAGGATATTTTTCTGCCTGCACTTTTCAAGCACCCTGACTAGATACTCCCTGTCAAGAACTTTTCCTGTAGGATTATTGGGATTTGCCAGAAAAAGCATGTCTATATCCTCTGTCAGGGCAGATAGAAAATCATCATCAAGGGCAAACTCATTTTCTTCCCTCAGATAATAATATACATGCTCTGCACCCACTGCACTTGTGGCATGTTGGTAGCCATAAAATGACGGTACAGGAATAAGGACTTTATTTGGATTTACTGCATGGACTATCGCCATGAAAAGCTCTGATGCACCGTTTCCAAACAGTATGCTGTCCTCTGGTATATTAAGCCATGTGCCCAGGCTTTTGACCAGCTCCTTGGAATTGATGTCTGGGTACTGGCTGCATTTTTCTACTGCCTGGTGCAGGGCGGATTTTACAGATTCTGGTATGCCCAGAGGATTTATGTTTACTGAAAAATCTATGTCTATGTCGTTTGTGTATATGTCTCCGCCGTGGATTTGGGTCATTTGGGGTCCTCCATAATACAATATTTTATAGCAAAGTTACCAATATTATCAGCATAATAATAAGGCAAATGCCTTCACAAAGCCAAGCTGTCAAATACATAAGCTTGTTCACACGTCTTATGTCCTCATGCTCCACTTTTCTCGTTCTATCACCAATATATGGCTTCTTTACAATTTTTCCAAAATAACTTGCATCCCCTGCCAGCTGTATGCCCAAGGCTCCTGCACAGGCTGACTCAGTCTGGGCTGAGTTTGGACTTGCATGGTTTCTGTTGTCTCTTTTGTATATCCTGTAAGCATTTTTTCCGCTATAGTCTCTGCCGCCTATGTATGCGGCAAGTATCATTATATATGCACTTATTCTGGCTGGTATATAGTTTACTACATCATCCAGCTTTGCCGCTGCCCTGCCAAAATACAGATATTTGTCATTTTTATAGCCCACCATGGAGTCCATGGTATTTATTGCCTTGTATACAAAGCCCAGAATTGGTCCTCCAAGAGCTGTGTAAATCATAGGAGCGATTACTCCATCCGATGTATTTTCTGCCACCGTCTCAACCGCCGCCTTGGTAACACCCTCGTCGTCTAAAACATTTGTGTCTCTTCCTACTATCATGGATACAGCCTTTCGTGATGCCTCTATATTCTCAGTTTCAAGGCTCTTGTATACCTTCATGCTCTCTACCTTGAGGCACTTGGTGGCTAATATCTGATAGGTCATGATTGTTTCTATTATAAGTCCCAGATATGGGTGTATCATGTAAGCCCCAGCTAAAATTATTATCGCTGCTATGGCTGTAATGATTATAACTAAAAATACAAGAATTGCTCCTCTTCCTAGTTCTTTTGC
>CAVKUD010000154.1:0-7231 GCA_963659315.1 Senegalimassilia sp.
CCTGGTGTCTAACTGTGATTTTACCCTGATTGTTACGACCAGCGTTCTTCTTTAAAGAAGTTGTAAGTGATTTCTCAGGAGTTGTCTTTGTAATCTCTGCGAAATCTGAACCAGTCATATTTCTTCTTGAAGGTGTATATGGGTTATACTTCTTAATTCCCATTTTGGTTCTCCTTTCGAGTGTTTGATTATCGCGTCTTCACTGACGCATAGCTGCTATCTGTATTTTAAAGTCCTGCGAAGATTTCGATATCCTTGCTGTCCTCTGTAAGCTGTACGATAGCCTTCTTTGTCTTAGCAGTCTTTCCTGTTACCATTCCACGACGCTTGTTCTTTCCGTCGCAGTTCATTGTGTTAACCTTGGCAACCTTTGTTCCTTCGAACATTCTCTCAACTGCTTCTTTAATCATGGTCTTGTTTGCTTCTGGATGAACTAAGAATGTGTACTTCTTCTCAGCCATTGCAGCCATGCTCTTCTCAGTTACTACTGGTTTGAGGATTACATCATAGTATTGTACGTTTGCCATTATGCATATACCTCCTCGATTTTTGCTACAGCAGCCTTTGTAACTACTACTGTGTCATACTTTAATACATCGAATACATTAAGCTCGTTTGTCTGAGCTGTCTTTACTGTAGGGATGTTTGCAGCAGATGCGATTACGTTCTTGTCCATATCATTTAATACTACAAGAGCCTTCTCAACCTTAAGGTTGTTTAATACCTCTGCAAATTTCTTTGTCTTGATCTCATCAAGCTTTAACTCGTCAACTACAACAAGCTTGTTCTCAACAACTCTTGATGTAAGAGCAGACTTTAATGCAGCTCTCTTCTCTTTCTTGTTGAGCTTGAATGAATAATCTCTTGGTACTGGAGCGAATACAACTCCGCCACCTGTCCACTGTGGAGCTCTTGTAGAACCCTGACGTGCATGTCCTGTTCCCTTCTGTCTCCATGGTTTTCTTCCGCCTCCGCGAACTTCAGAACGTGTCTTAGCCTTCTGTGTTCCCTGACGGTTATTTGCAAGCTGCTGAAGAACAGCCATATGAACTAAATGCTCATTTACCTCTACGCCGAAAATGGAATCGTTTAACTCGATCTTGTCGACTTCTTTACCTTCCATATTATAAACAGCTACCTTAGCCATCGTAAAGTTCCTCCTTTCTTAACTGTGCCTATTTAGATTTTACTGACTCTTTTACTGTAATAAGGGCTTTCTTAGCTCCTGGAACTGCGCCCTTAATTAAAAGTAAGTTCTTCTCAGCGTCAACTCTTACAACCTCAAGATTCTGTGTTGTAACCTTTACGCTTCCCATATGACCAGGCATTCCTTTTCCCTTGAATACACGGCTTGGTGAAGAACAAGCACCGTTAGAACCCTGATGACGATGGAACTTAGAACCATGAGCCATAGGTCCTCTGTGCTGACCTAATCTCTTAATAGCACCCTGGAAACCTTTACCTTTTGAAATAGCAGTTACATCAACCTTATCTCCTTCTGCGAAGATGTCAGCCTTGATTTCATCTGCTAAATTGTACTCATCTGCGTTCTCGAATTTGAACTCGCGAACGAATCTCTTTCCTGAAACACCAGCCTTTGCGAAGTGTCCCATCTCTGCTTTGTTAACGCCATGTCTGTGCGCTACACTCTTCTTTCCGTTGGCATCCTTGTTGACAACCTTTGCAGCCTTGTCAGCAAATCCAACCTGAACTGCGCTGTAACCATCATTCTCAACTGTCTTGATCTGTGTTACAACACATGGACCAGCCTCTAATACAGTAACTGGAACTAATACGCCATCTGCATTGAAGATCTGTGTCATTCCGACTTTTGTTGCTAAAATCGCTTTCTTCATTTCTTTACCTCCTGTTTTCTACAGCGGAACGCCTCTTGCCTGTTAACCCAACCCGCGAAGAATTAGTTGGAACAAGTAGCGGAACCGTTCATCCTAGAGCAGTTTATATATATAAACCATTCGGGGATATACTTAATTAATTATGAAAGATTTATTTCTCTTTCATTTTGATATCAATGTAAACACCAGCTGGCATCTCAAGACGTGATAAAGCATCAACTGTCTTCTGTGTTGGTGTAATGATATCGATGAGTCTCTTATGAGTTCTCTGCTCGAACTGTTCTCTTGAATCCTTGTACTTGTGAGTAGCTCTTAAGATAGTAACTACTTCCTTCTTAGTTGGAAGTGGCACTGGTCCGCTCACCTGTGATCCATTCTTCTTTACAGTCTCGATGATTTTCTTTGCGCTTGAATCTACTAATTCGTGATCATACGCTTTGAGAGTGATTCTCATTACTTGACTTGCCATAAAAAAAGTCGCCTCCTTTTCGCACTTTAATTTCAGTACGACAAGCGGTGACTGTACACATCTCCGTGTGTGTCCTTAAACTTACACACGTTGTTTCTACCTTTTGTAGACTCTGTTGTTTGTACAGTGACTTGTCGTCAGTTTCCTAACTTGACATTCGCTCCGCCGAATTCTCTGCCTCGCAGGCAGTAACTTCAAACTTCATAGCTATCATGCCACAGCAAGAGATATTATACATGACGATTTACAGAAAGGCAATACTTTATTCCAAAAAATTTTGCACAAAGTTCTAGTCCGTTTCTGTCTTCTTTCGTACATTTTTACAATACTCTTCGGTTGCGAGTTATGGCACCGCAACCGACTTTTATATTAGCACCTTTTTCCTACAGATGCAAGCTATTTTTATACTCTCAGCAAATCCACCACTATATCCTCGTGCCGTCTCATTGACATAACAAGGCCAAACAGGAGATAGTCGCAAAAGGCAAAGCATATTCCATTGCTCACAAATGGCAAATCCATACCTCCCACATATGCCAACCCAAAGGCATTGATATAGGCTCCTGCAATCTGCACTCCAAATACCAGTATTATATAGGAAAGAACTCCTCTGTTTACATCCAGGCTTTGCTTTTTCATAAGCCCCTGCAGGTTACACATTATAACAATGTATATAATAAGAAGAAACACCGCTGCAACCAATCCGTAACCAGCTATAAAATAATCAAGCTGGTAATCTGTTTTTTCCAGTCCAAGCCCAGCAGTCTGGCTTATTCCGATAAAGCTGCTGGCAGAAATGACGTCTCTCACATAACCTATTCCTTCTATATTAAATATCCTATGCGCTGTAGTTTTCCCATCAAAGAGGATAAAGCCTATGGCAAATGCAAGAACAGGCACAAACATCAAAACTGATTCCAGCTTATTGGTCATGACTTTTCTGCAAAAAAATAATGTGTTTATTATTATAGCCCCTGTCACCAGTATGATTCCTGGAATACTCTGTAATACCATCATGGCATACAAGACCACTATACTCAAAGTCAAACTGTCGGCATAAGCCCTGATAGTTTTGTCTACCCGCACCTTAACTGTCACAAGTGCCATGCAAAGGATTCCAGCAAACAGAGAATAGGCATAGGCTTTGGCACCGACTCCGGTTCTGGTATCAAGCCAAAAAGTAATTGCAAGCAAAAACATTCCACCTGCCACAAAGGCAGATATTTTTCTAATCACTATGGTGTAGTCAAAGAAATAGGATACCACAACCACACCTATCCCCATGGCGTTAATAAATACAGTATTTGCCACTGACCGACTCGTACCACAGCAGATATTAAAAATCACACCAAGTATCATCATGCCAAGCATGCTCATGAAAAGCTTTGCATCAAAACGAGGATGATGCAGCTCATTTAATGATTTACCAATTTCTATAGGATTACCCATCTCTTCAACCACCCTTTCTGTTATTATTTGCATCTTTTGCCTTGTATCTGTCACGCTTACAGTTTCTGACATCTTTGCCTCATCTACTATCCCTGCATTTTCAAAAGTTTCAGGCTCAGACATAAGCTGTTCAACCCTGTCCAGCATATACTCCCTGATTTCAAGAGTCGCAGGCTGTCTCGCCCTCTTCCACTCTATCTGCTCCTGCACAGTCTTAATAAAGTTCTCATCCAAAAATGACTCTGTTGATGATGTCGACGCTCTGGCTCCATTGTTCCTTTCTATCCGCAAGATATTCCCTCCCCGTATCAGTCAGACTATAATACTTCCTCTGTTTACCAAGTGAAAACTCCGAATTGTAGCAGGACACATATCCCTTCTCCTCCAATGAATGAAACAACGGATACAGTGTCCCCGCTTTAAGTTCAATCTCTCCACCCGACTTCTCCTTGAGAGCCTCCACAAGCTCATAGCCGTACATATCTCTTTCCTCAAGGATTGATAGAATGAGCATATCGGTCTGCCCCAATTGTTTTGTTTCTTTCTTCTTCACAGCTTAGTTCTCCTTTCTCATGCTTCCGTTACATAATTTTTGCCTATACAAAGTACACAAATGTCTTGTTGAATGACATATCTTCTTCCTTCATATAGCTTATTTATATAACTCTTTTATATAGATTATCTATATAGTTTATCTACATTCAAAATACCACCCTCTCCCCAGTTTGTCAACCGTAAATCCAAACTTCCCGTCCAAAACCTACATAGTCGAATAACATGCAGTTGTTTTGCAGAACAAAATATGAACTGCCGCAGGTTTCCAACAAACTCCGCAACGCCAGAATCCCCCAAAGTACCACCAGCCTATCCTCGATTCCCTCCTGCGGCTGACTTCATATTTTTTCTGCAAAACAACTGCATGTTATTCGACGCTTCCCCAACTCAATTCGGGAAGTTTGCCACTGCATTTGGCAAACTCCTAATTTGATGTTGAAAAAAGCCCCCACAGCAGATATATTATATAGAAGAAAGACAACTGCAAATCTACAATCCAGTTGCCATGAAACAAACAATCAGCGAATGAAAGACGAGGAAACAATATGTGGTTAGCAGATAGATGGAAAGACTACGAAGTAATAGACTGCTCAGACGGCGAAAAGCTTGAGCGCTGGAAGAAATACATTCTTCTCCGCCCAGACCCACAGGTAATCTGGAGCACACCTAAGCAGAACAAGAACTGGAAGAAATTAAACGGACACTACCACCGCAGCGCCAAGGGTGGCGGAGAATGGGAATTCTTTGATTTGCCACAGGAATGGACAATAAACTACACTCTCCCAATAGACAAGGAGCTGACCTTCCACTTAAAGCCATTCAGCTTCAAGCACACAGGACTTTTTCCAGAGCAGGCTACTAACTGGGACTGGTTCTCACAGAAAATTGAGCAGGCTGTAAAATCAGGCAGGGAAGTCAAGGTCTTAAACCTCTTTGCCTACACAGGCGGAGCAACCCTTGCAGCCGCAGCCGCAGGAGCGCATGTCACACATGTCGACGCTTCAAAAGGAATGGTTACATGGGCAAAGGAAAATGCCGTATCATCAGGACTGGGAGATGCACCTATCAGATGGCTGGTGGATGACTGCGTGAAATTCGTAGAGAGAGAAATCCGCCGTGGCAATCACTATGACGCAATCATCATGGACCCACCATCCTACGGAAGAGGTCCAAAGGGTGAGATTTGGAAAATCGAAGAATCTGTATACCCACTCGTGCAGTTATGCGAGCAGATATTGTCAGATGAGCCACTTTTCTTCCTCATTAATTCGTACACAACAGGATTGCAGCCTGCTGTGCTCAATTATATGATTAGCACTGTACTGAAAAAATATGACGGATTTGTCACAGCAGAGGAAATTGGTATCCCTGTTTCTTCAAATGGTCTGGTGCTGCCTTGTGGAGCAAGCGGACGCTGGGAGCATAACTAATGCGCCAACAGCAAATGAACAAACGCATATAAGTGTATCAGACTGCAATCCGTATTTGTATTTACTGACACATTATAAATAAAGCATTAACCAAGAGTAATACTAAAGCTCAAAAGTTTTTGCTTTATTTTTTTACAAATATGTGAGATTTCAAATTCAATCTTGTGTATATAGATGAAAGGAGGCAATTATGGAAGATAAACAAATTGTTCAGTTATATCTGAATAGAGATGAAACAGCAATCGCACACACAACTCAAAAATATGGCAAATACTGCAACTCGATTGCCATAAATATTTTAGGAAACAGTGAGGATGCTGAGGAATGTGTAAACGACACTTACCTAAAAACCTGGAACGCAATTCCACCACACATACCTGACATGCTGTCAACCTTTCTTGGAAAAATAACAAGAAATCTTGCATTCAATATGTATCGACACAACAAGACTGCAAAACGAGGTGGAGGACAAATAGCAGTAATATTAGACGAATTAAGCGAATGCGTTGCTGACACAAACAGTATCGAAGAGAAAATGGAATATCAGGAGCTTGTAAATTCAATCAACATGTTCCTGGCTACATTATCTGAAGAGAAAAGGAATATTTTTATTCGCAGATACTGGTATTCTGATAGTGTAAAAGACATAGCAAAGGCATACA
The DNA here is from genome assembly GCA_963659315.1 of Senegalimassilia sp. Lineage (GTDB taxonomy): Bacteria > Bacillota > Clostridia > Lachnospirales > Lachnospiraceae > Roseburia. Next base: position 6,422 of record CAVKUD010000154.1, read on the forward strand.
GCATGAAGGAAAACTCAGTTTCAATGCTTCTTATAAGACAACGGGCAAAGCTGCATGATTACCTTTTGGAAAGGGGATTTGGAATATGAACAATGAAGATTTATACAAGGCAATAGGCGATATTGATGATGAATACATAAAAAAAGCCGAAATTCTTCCGAAGAAGAAAAAATTTCTCACTTACAGAATATGCGGAGCAATAGCCGCATGCGTCTGTCTGGCAGTTGGTGGAATAACCATACTAAACAATACTATATTAAAAACAGATACAGATACAAACACCAATACTCCACCAGACTCGGGAAATGTCCAAATTCCTAATCCGTTGCAGGAATTTGATTCACTTGAAGAAATGGAGGAATATCTAGGCTACAAAGTTCCAACATTGGACAAGGAAATCGCTGCATATATTGTGATTGATGATGAAGACACGAGACTTGCAAGAATTGAATACTCAGATGGTTCGACCTTTAGCATGGCTGATGGCTCTGGTGATATCAGTGGAATCTGGGGCGGTTCATTTAAGAGCAGCCAGACTATTTCTGGTGTAGAAGTTAACTTTTATCAGTATACTGATGTTGATAATGTAACCATAAACTATGCGCTTTGGGAAACTGACGGATTTACCTACAGCTACGAAAGTCTCCTGATAGACTCAGATGATATCCAGACATTAATTGAGGGACGCTCATAGAGCGCCCCTTTTTTCTGTATTACAATATTTTCTTCTTCTTGAGTATGAATATCAGGCATACACACACCACAATAATCGCAGTGATAATTATCCCAAATCCATGAGCTGTATTGGCA
>CAVKUD010000155.1:0-7176 GCA_963659315.1 Senegalimassilia sp.
GTATTACTTAAACCATTTGTAATCTCATCGATTGTAGCCTGCATCTCCTCTGCTGATGCTGCCTGATCTGTAGCTCCCTCAGCAAGTGCCTGTGATGCCTCAGCCAGGTTCTGTGCTCCCACAGAAACCATTTCAGAAGCCTGCTTAACCTCTTTTAAGGTCTCATCCATCTGAATCTTCATATCACGGATAGCCATAAGCAGTGGATTGAAATCTCCTACATATGCCTCCTCACATGATGTATGGATATCGAAGTTACCGTTTGCCATCTCTCCGAGAAGAGCTTCCATGTCGTTCATAATCTGAACCAGCTTGCCGATTGTATCATTAGCTGATCTAATCATGTCACCAACTTCATCATTGCTGTCATACTCTGGCATTGGTGACTCCAAATCACCCTGTGCAAAGCTCTCTAATCTGTCTGCAAGAGCATTAAGTGGAACTGAGATTCCCTCAGCTACTGCATTTCCAATTCTCTTTGCAATTACAAATGCTGCAACTATAATCACAGCGATTAAAAGAATTGCAAGAAGCTCTAATACCTTAAGGGATGCCTGAGTCTTGTCACCTAAGGATATATTATCCTGCATCAGTTTATCAAATGCTTCTTCAACTGCTGAATAAGCAGGTCCCATCTCATCAAAAGCCATCTCCTGTGCTTCAAGTGACTGCTCCTGTGAATCCGTAGCACCAAGACTTATAATCTTCTGGTCTACCTCAAGGAAATTCTCCAGAGTAGTCTCGATATTATCAAAATCCTCACGACCAGCAGATGTTATGATAGTTGCCTCAATTTCAGGCATCTTAGCCTGTAAGTTTGCTACTGCCTCATCATGTAAGTCAACCATGTCCTGTACACGGTCTAAATCAGTGTAACCAATAGCACCTCTTGTTGCACTTCTGACATCAGCAAGCTCTGTCATTGCAATACCGATATCTCCCTGTGGGAATGCGTAATATGTAAGTACCTTGTTGTATCGTGATGCTACAACAAATAATAAAATTGCTGCAAGTACGGCTGCTGCTCCCGCCATTACTACTGTGATTGTTGAACTCTTATTGAGTCGCTCTTTGATTCTGAGCTTCATAAGCCCCTCAATCATTCCACTTTTCTTTTGTTTCATGAGAACATCTCCTCCTAATTAATCATCTTAGTACTAGAGTACCATTATATAATAAACTTGTCAACTGCAACTTACATGAATAATCAATAACACTTATGCCAAAAAACGATACCATGAATGCATGATTTCATGGTATCGCTTAATGTTTATTCTTTAATCAATCTCAAATCTCTGAACTAAATCGTTGAGTGAAACTGCCTCTGCTGCAAGCTCCTCGCTTGTTGCTGAAGTCTCCTCAGCCATAGCTGAGTTGTCCTGTACATTCTGTGACATTTCCTGAATAGCATCACGAATCTGGTCGATATTATCAAGCTGGGCATCTGCCATCTGGGCTGTATCCTGAATCATTCCATTTGCTACTCTTACACTCTCAACAGCCTTGTCAAGAGAATCCATAACACCATTTACAATCTGATTTCCCTTTTCAATCTCTTCAAGAGAAATGTTAATCAAATTGCTTGTCATGCTGACTGCGTTAGCACTCTCGTTTGCAAGTCCGCCAATCTCACCGGCAACAACTGCAAAGCCCTTTCCTGCCTCACCAGCTCTGGCAGCCTCGATTGAGGCATTGAGTGATAAGAGGTTTGTCTGGCTTGCAATATCCTCGATAGCCTTGATGATACCAACAACCTGCTTTGAAGACTCCTGAATCTTGTCCATAGCCTCTCGCATGAGGTTCATCTGATCCTTGCTTGCTTCCATAACGTCTGCTACTTCATTAGTATATGCAGCTGACTTATCTGAATTTTCCTTATTGTCTCTTACCTGGTCAGCTACAGTTGTTGCAGAAGCAAGAAGCTCCTCGATAGCTGCTGACTGTGTCTCTGCATTTTCTGCCATGCTCTGGGCTGCATTTGCCAGGTCATCACTACCTGCTGATACCTGCTTAGCACCCTCTACGATATTTGTCATGACGTCTGACATAGAATCAGATATATTGATAAGTGCTTCCTTTACCTTCTGGAACTCACCTACATATGCGTACTTGAGGTTAATCTTTAACTTTCCGTCCGCCATAGCAGCAAGTACTTCTGAAATCTCATCGATATAATCAATGTACTCTTTAAGTCTGTCTACTGTCTTGCCAATAGAATCTCCCAGTACTCCGACCTCATCATCTGAGTGGCTGTGGATTGTGACATCCAGATTACCATTTGCAAGCTCGATTGCTGCATCATTTAACTCTGTAAGTGGCTTTACAATTTGTCCTGAAAGCTTTCCGATAAGGAAAAGGACAAATACTACACCAGCAACAATAACAACGAGGAGCATAACTACTGCAAGTATAAGTGATGAGTAATACTGTCCGTTTGGAATACAGCTGAGTACTACAAAGCCTGTATCACCACTTGGCATAATGTAACCATGTTTTGAGCTTCCGTCTACCTTATATTTAAGGAGCTTTGTATCAAGTGAGCTGATGGCATCTCCAACACTGCTTGAAATATTCATATCTGCAACAGTTGTGTCAATTATATCTGCATTTGGATGGTATACAAATGTTCCATCATCTGTGAGAAGCATTGTGTAACCATTTGCACCAATTGTGTATTCTCCCATCATATTCATGATAGTATCAATAGTTACGTCAATTCCGACAACTCCGAGCACATTGCCCTTTGAATCATATACAGGTGTTACAGCACTTAAGATTGTAGCTCCTGTGCTTGCTGATACATATGGTTTTGTGAGGACTGTCTCCCCAGTCTGTGTGCAGCTGTACCATGCACGGGTTGTAATATCATAATCATCACCTGAAATAGTACCTCCAGATGTGATTGAGGCATTACTATCAATATCTGCAACGAATACGCCCTGTATGTTTTCTGTGTCAAGGCCTGCTGAATTAACCATCTTGTCTAATACAGCAGAATAAACGCTGTTCTCAGTCATCTTCTGACCCTTGCCTGTGGTCTCAAGGATTGTCTCAATATCCTCATCTAAGGCAAGCTGTTCTACCATTCTCTCAAATGGAGTGAAGTACTTCTCTACCTGAAGTGATACGGCAGTTGAATCCTGCTCCAACTCAGTATTGTTAGCCTTAATAAGCAGATTGTAAACGACTGCTATAACAAGTACTGCTATAATTGCCATTACTACTATGATGGCACTTCCGATTTTACTTTCGATTTGGTATTTAATACCTTTTCTGTCTTTGAATTTTGTTTTCTTTTGCTTTTGTTCCTTTGTTTTTTCTGATTTTTCCATTTTATCCCTCCGTGGATGTTATAAACGCCTTAGTCTTATACTATGACTTTTGTACTATAAATGCAATAGGGAAAATGAAAAATCTTAAAAAATAATTAAGTTTTTAGAAAATTAAGTGCAGTACCTGAATGTCTTATCCGTGATTATTCTTGCAAATATAAGCCCTAAGGGAAGTGCTAATATAATAAGAAGCGCAGACGACAGCCAGGCTGCTGCTGTGGAAAGCTCCATGATGCCCAGATTGTAAAAGCCCCTGTAGAGATAGAGTCCAGGTACCATAATTACTATAGAAGGAACTGTGATTGATATTCTCGGATAGCCTGCCACTCCCTTTAAGGTGGAGGCAAGGATTCCTGCAATAAATGCCCCTGTAAAGGCCGCAACGGCAGGGGGAAAGGCAGCCTGGTCTATAAGCTCAAGCCTGATTGTATTTGACACAGCCCCTATAATGCCAGTAGCCACAGCAAGCTTTACGGGACTGTTAAACATAAGTGAGAAGCCAAGTACACCGCAAAAGCTCATCAGAAGACGCAGTAATACAAGCTGCCACATGAGCAGGTTTACAGGCAGAAATGCCACAGGCTTAAGCCCCAAAAGAATTGCAAGAATCCATGCTGTCATGGTGGCAACGGTTATAATTATAAGTGAATACATAAGCCGCTCTGTGCCTGAACGCATATCAAGCTTCGCCAAATCTATGCCGCTTGTTATAAATGGAAAGCCCGGTATGATAAAAAGCATTGAGCAGATATATCCTGCCTCATGCTGCAAATTCACAGAAAAGACAAGCTCAAGCAGCTTAAGCAGGGCTGTAAATGTCAGGCAGGCAGCGGAAACCGAGGCTGTTATACACAGAAAAAGGGTATAGTGCTTCTGGGAGAGCCTGCACCGTATGTAATTTCCGATTCCAGCTCCCACAAAGGCACAGAGCATCTCAACAATTCCACCCCCAAGTAAAAAAGTAAATGCTCCACAAGCCAGGGCGGCTGCGGCTGCAAGCGTATTAGGCGTATACAAGCCGTGGATTTTTTCTATGCCATCTAATATAGAATGAATTTCCTCGCAGCTCTGGCTCAGGTGCTCTGACTTAAAATCTATTACAAACTTTTCCAGCCTGTTGAGCTGGGATGTGTTTACTCCTGTGTTGGTAAGGCAGAGGGACTGGCTGAAGCTGTTGTCCCCATCAAAACAAGTGTAGTTAATGGACATAAGTCCTATATCAGCGGTACAGGTTAAGCCCATAAGCTCCGACAGCTCATTCATGGAGCTTCTGACACGCCATGCTCCTGTTCCGCAGGATAGCATCATAATCCCCACCCTGCCTATGACGGATGCTTTTGCCGATAAGCTTTCCTTTTTAATAGAAACATCCCCTGTGCTGGCATAATCGTGCCAGTGGATTTCCATATGATTTTTCTTGATTAGTGGTTTATTAACAACAGATACCATAGTGTCTCCTTAAGGGCTACAAATCCAGGCTGTCTGCCCCTGCAGCCTTAATCATATTTTCCCGACAGGACAGCACAATCCCGTCAATAGCATTAAGATGTTCAAGCATCCTTGTCTCAAACTCATGTATAGGCAGAAGGACTCCAATCTCATCAAAACCCTTGCCTGATTTAGTGCCGGATTCCTGACCGTAAAACACAATAGCAGAAAATGCCTCCTCCTGTATCTTGTGGAAGGTCTCCCAGATGACATCATACGCCTGCGCCTCTGTCAGGTTCATCTTCTTGGTGTCTGGCAGGGCATATAATATGAGGATTCCACGCTTTCTGTTCTCATGTCTCTCATCTATATTCATGCCATCTGTATAGTATCTGACCAGGTCGTAGCCATCTGCCAGATATATCTTTGAACGGGGAGCGGCATGGTGGCGCTCGTAGATTTCACGGAACTTTTTGTATTCGTGCTTGTTTACTATATCCTTTTTATCCTCAAGCAGATTGCCATCAGGGTCGGTCAGCAAAATAGGATTCTCACCAGCCTTGCCATGAAAGCGCTTTGGAATCAGATAGGATTCCTTGAGCAAATCAAACATGCTCCTGTTGCACAGCTCAAGCAGGAGGGCACTTACATCACCATTTTTGTAGGCATTAAGCAAAACCTCCACAAAGTGATGCACATCAATATCGCTTTCCCTGTTGTCATCACTGATATGGTTGTAAAAGGTCTCATACAGCCTCTCACAAGCCGCATCCGAATCTAAAATATGGGAAAAAATATTTTCCACCTCTTCCTCTCTCGGTAACACCAATGACATAATAATACCTCCTTTGTTACAGCCACTCTCCCTTTAGTAAGTACTGGTTACGCTCGGCTCCTGTGGAAATAAACTCAATCTGATATTTCATATGCTTTTCGATATAGTTCACATAGGCTTTGGCATTCTCTGGAAGCTGCTCCCAGCTCTTGCAGTTTGAAATATCCTGCTCCCAGCCTGGCAGATACTCCACAACAGGCTCATAGGAATCCAAATCCTCCAAGGGGTCAAAAACGTCTGTCTCCACACCGTTCTTCTTATAGGCAGTGATTACAGGAATCACCTCAAAGGTGCTTAAGACATCTAGCTTTGTGAGGGCAATCCTGTCTACATTCTGGCATTTTGCGCCATATCTGCTTGCCACCACATCAAATGGTCCCACACGTCGTGGTCTGCCTGTGGCAGCGCCATACTCTCCACCAGCTTCACGGAGGGTATTTTTCCATGACTCATTCTCTGCCTTTTCTGCCACAAATGGTCCTGCTCCAACGCATGTAGAGTATGCCTTTAACACACCTACCACATGGTCGAGCTGCTCACCTGGAATACCAGCACCAATAGGGCCATAGGCAGAGATTGTAGAGGAGCTTGAGGTGTAAGGGAAAATGCCATAATCAATATCCCTCATTGCGCCAAGCTGTGCCTCAAGCACCACCCGCTTGCCTCTCTTAAGTGCATCTGATAAGTAGCTGCCTGTATCACAAATATATGGAGCGAATAAGTCTGCCTGCTTTTGGCACCAGGCAATCAAGGCATTATAGGACATTTCATTCTGGTGATAGCAGCCTGCAAGCTCAAGGTTTTTAGCCTCAAGCATAGTCTTAAGGCGAGCCTTCACATTCTCCTCATCAAGGTGAAGCAGGTCTCCCAGCCGAATTGTTTTCTTACGATATTTATCGCTGTAGGCATAAGCTATGCCACGCTTTGTAGAGCCAAATGCAGAACCAGTCTTTGCAAGCCTTGCCTCTTCCAGCTCGTCCTGCACACGGTGCCATGGCATGGAAATCGTAGCTCTCGATGAAAGCTTCAGATTGGCAGGGCTTACAGTCACTCCCTTATCTCTTATGCTTTGAATCTCAGAAGCCAGATGCTCCAAATCCACCACCATGCCATCACCTAATACACAGACTACATCAGGATGGATGATGCCAGATGGGAGGAGATTGAGAATGAATTTCCCCTTATCAGTCACCACAGTATGACCTGCATTATTTCCTCCCTGATAACGAACCACTATATCAGCCTTCTCTGCAAGCAGGTCAATCACTCTGCCCTTGCCTTCGTCTCCCCAGTTTATTCCAGTTACAGCTGTCAGCATATCTTATTCCTCCTTGTATTGCTTTTTACTTCGTAGATTATTATACTGACAGTGTAGAGATATGTAAAAACTATTATTGATATGTCTATCATCAGTTTTACTTATGTCAGATTGGAGAGAAAATGGATATAAATCTGGAATATTACAAGATATTTTATTATGTGGCAAAATACAATAATTTTACCAAGGCAGCCAATGCCCTGGGCAACAGCCAGCCAAACATCACAAGGGCTATGAACTGTCTTGAAAGCGCTGCCCAGTGC
>CAVKUD010000156.1:0-7167 GCA_963659315.1 Senegalimassilia sp.
TCCCTGATGTCTGCCCTTGCAAGGCAGAATATAGAGCTTCCTGTATATTCAAATGCAGCACTTGTAGTCTTTAAGGAGGAGGCAGCCGCAAAGGGAATCGAGCGTGCCAGCGTCCTTAGAAAGCAGGGGCTTAATGTGGAAGCCTTTGTCTGGAAGCCTGAAAAGACCAGAGATGACTATGCAGCCTATGCATTAAAGAATAAGATTACTAAAGTAGAGTTTATCGACAACTAAGATTAAGGGGTTTTAGAAGATTATGGAAGAAAATAGATATTTAACCTTTGCCCTGGGCAAGGGGCGTCTGGCAAAGAAAACATTGCAGCTGTTTGAACAGATTGGCATCACCTGTGAGGAAATGAAGGATCCTGACACCAGAAAGCTTATCTTTGTCAATGAAGAATTAAAGCTTAGATTTTTTCTGGCTAAGGGACCAGATGTACCTACATATGTAGAGTATGGGGCTGCCGATATCGGAATAGTCGGAAAAGACACAATCCTTGAAGAGGGCAGAAATATATATGAGGTGCTTGATTTGGGCTTTGGAAAATGCCGTATGTGCATATGTGGTCCTGAGAGTGCTAAAGACCTGCTCCTGCACCACGAGCAAATCAGGGTGGCTACAAAATATCCTCATATAGCAAAGGATTACTTCTACAACAAGAAGCACCAGACAGTTGAGATTATAAAGCTTAATGGCTCAATCGAGCTGGCACCAATTGTTGGCTTATCTGAGGTAATCTGTGATATAGTAGAGACGGGCACAACCCTTAAGGAAAATGGATTAACAGTACTTGAAGAGGTTTGTCCTCTTTCAGCAAGAGTGGTGGTAAATCAGGTCAGCATGAAGATGGAAAACGAGAGAATTACAAAGCTTATAAGTGATTTAAAGACAGTTATATAATCGGGAGGACAGTTATGAGAACATTAGAGCTTACACAGGATACCCAGAAAAACATATTGGAGTCATTATTAAAGAGAAGTCCAAACAACTACACAGAGTTTGAGGGACGTGTAAATGACATAATTGCAAATGTAAGAGAAAAAAGGGACGAGGCAATCTTTGATTATACCAGGAGGTTTGACGGAGCAGATATAAACGCTTCAAATATCCTTGTCACAAAGGAAGAAATTGAGGAGGCATACTCACTTGTAGATGAGAAGCTTCTTGCTGTAATCAGAAAAGCCCTTGTAAATATCAGAAAATACCATGAGAAGCAGCTTCAGAACTCATGGTTTACATCAGAGGATGGCATCATCCTCGGTCAGAAGGTCACAGCCCTTGAAAAAGCCGGTGTCTATGTGCCAGGCGGCAAGGCTGTATATCCTTCATCAGTGCTTATGAATGTGCTTCCTGCAAAGGTAGCTGGTGTAGACCAGATTATAATGTGTACACCTCCTGGAAAGGATGGCAAGGTATATCCATCTACTCTTGTGGCTGCAAATGAAGCTGGTGTAGACCAGATTTATAAGGTAGGCGGTGCCCAGGCGATTGCAGCCATGGCATTTGGCACAGAGAGCGTTCCAAAGGTAGATAAAATCGTGGGACCTGGAAATATCTATGTAGCCCTTGCCAAAAAGGCTGTGTTTGGATATGTAAGCATAGACTCCATAGCTGGGCCAAGTGAAATCCTTGTCCTTGCAGATGAGACAGCCAATCCAAGATATGTTGCGGCTGATTTATTATCACAGGCTGAACATGATGAGATGGCATCTGCTATATTAATCACCACATCAAGAGAGCTTGCCACAAGTGTGTCTGAGGAAGTAGATAAGTTTGTAGCAGAGCTTTCACGTAAGGAGATTATCCAGAAATCACTTGATAACTACGGATATATTCTGGTGGCAGACAATCTGGACGATGCCATAAATGCCACAAATGAGATTGCATCTGAGCACATGGAGATTGTCACAAGAGACCCGTTCTCAGTAATGACCAGAATCAGAAATGCAGGAGCAATCTTTATCGGTGAGTATTCATCTGAGCCACTGGGAGATTATTTTGCAGGACCAAACCACGTCCTTCCAACAAATGGAACAGCAAAATTTTTCTCAGCTTTAAGCGTTGATGATTTCATCAAAAAGTCAAGTATTATCTCATATTCAAGGGAGGCACTTGAGAAGGTTCACAGGGATATTGAGCAATTTGCTGAGTGCGAACAGTTGACGGCACACGCAAATTCGATTAAAGTAAGATTTGAGGAATAAATGGAGTAGGATTATGTCTGAACGAATTGCAAACATACAAAGAAAAACAAAAGAGACAGATATAAACGCAAGGCTTAATATTGACGGCAGCGGTTCAGCCACCATCAATACAGGCATAGGATTCTTCAATCATATGCTGGAGGGTTTTGCCAAGCATGGTTTTTTTGACTTAAATCTAAACTGTGAGGGAGACCTGGCAGTTGACTGCCACCACACAATAGAGGACTGCGGCATAGTCCTCGGCAGGGCAATTAAGGAGGCAGTGGCTGACAAAAAGGGCATAAAGCGCTTCGGAAGCTGTATACTGCCCATGGACGAGACCCTGGTCTTATGTGCCATAGATTTGTCAGGCAGGCCATATCTTGTCTTTGACGGCGAGTTCACGACAGACAGAGTCGGATATATGGATACTGAGATGGTAAAGGAGTTTTTCTATGCTATTTCATATTCTGCGGAAATGAACCTCCATATTAAGGTATTAAATTCAGGTAATAATCATCACATGATTGAAGCTATGTTCAAATCATTTGCCAGAGCATTAGATGAAGCTACGACCTTTGATCCTCGAATCACAGACGTAATGTCTACGAAAGGAAGTTTATAAATGGAATACAAAAACATCGTTGCCACCTTGTATTTAAAGGATGGTAAGGCAGTTAAAGCTCTTGATGATTTCACTGTGATAGGTGATGTGTATGAGCTTTGCCAGATGTACAACGACAGCGGAATTGATAAAATCATAATTTTTGATATGTCTACAGATGATGATGAGCATGAGAAAAACGTACATACGATAGAAAACATAAACAGAAATATAGAGATAAAGGTATGCGCAGGCGGCAACATCAACCGTATTGATGATGTCAGAAAGCTCTTATACGCAGGCTGTATACAGGTTATCTTTAACGCCTCAAAGCCTACCGCCTTAGAGCTTGCCAATGAAGCCAGCAACAAGTTTGGCAAGGACAGGGTACTTTTATCTGTAAATAATGTGGATTTTATATTCAAAAACCAGCAGAAGATTGAGGACACCTTCCATGAGCTTTTAGTCATGGATATGGAGATAATCGATGCTATTGACAACTTAACCAGCACACCATATGTAGTTTATCTGCCAGACTTTGACTATGACCAGATTAAAAATATCTTAAGCCGCAATACAGTCAGGGGTATATCAGGAAAATTCATCAATAATCCTGCAACTGACATCATGAAGCTTAAGTCCAGCCTGTCAAATGATGGAATCAAGATGGATAATTTTGAACCGAAGCTTAAGTGGGCAGATTTGAAGCTCAATTCAGATGGAATGGTGCCTGTTATCGTGCAGGACTACAGGACAGATGAAGTGTTGATGCTTGCCTACATGAATGAAGAGGCATTTAATAATACTGTCAGCAGCGGCAGGATGACATATTTTAGCAGAAGCAGGCAGGAGTTATGGATAAAGGGACTTACTTCAGGACATTTTCAGTATGTTAAGTCATTGACAGCTGACTGTGATTTTGATACTATTCTTGCTAAAGTCTCTCAGGTAGGGGCAGCCTGTCACACAGGAAACAAAAGCTGCTTCTTTAATGAGATTGTGAAAAAGGAATATGTGGAGAAGAACCCTCTCAAGGTGCTTGAATCAGTCTACAATGACATAGTAGACAGGAAAGAAAAGCCAAGAGAAGGCTCATACACCAACGCTCTTTTTGATAAGGGAATCGATGAGATTTTAAAGAAGCTGGGTGAAGAGTGTACAGAAATTGTAATAGCATGCAAAAATCCAGATTCAACCAAAATAAAATTTGAGATTTCTGACTTTATGTACCACTGTATGGTTCTGATGGTAGAAAAAGGTGTAACCTGGGAAGAGATAGCATTGGAGCTTTCACAGAGATAATATATTTACACGAGGATATAAAATGAAAAAACTAGCTTTAAGCGATGAAATTTTAATGACAATCGACAAACCGGCTAGATATATCGGAAATGAGATAAACTCAGTAGTTAAGGACACATCCAAGGTGGACATCCGCTTTGCGATGTGTTTTCCTGATGTTTACGAAATCGGTATGTCTCATCTGGGAATCCAGATTCTGTACGATATGTTTAACAAGCGTGAGGACACCTGGTGCGAGCGTGTCTATTCACCATGGCCGGATTTACATGAGATAATGAAGGAGAAGCAGATTCCGTTATTCGGTCTTGAGTCTCAGGAGCCGATTAAGGACTTTGACTTCCTTGCCATGACCTTGCAATACGAAATGTGCTATACCAATATATTGCAGATTCTGGACTTGTCCCAGATACCACTTAGGTCAAAGGACAGGACTGAAAAAGACCCACTTGTCATAGGTGGAGGCCCATGTTCATACAATCCTGAGCCGATAGCAGACTTTTTTGACATTTTCTATATCGGTGAGGGGGAGACCCGCTATGATGACCTGTTCGATTTGTACAAGCAGATGAAAAAGGAGGGAAAATCCCGTCAGGAAATGCTGCATGAGATTGCAAAGATTCCAGGCATGTATGTGCCTTCCCTCTATACTGTAAGCTACAAGGAGGACGGTACAATCGATACCTTTGCGCCAATCTATGATGATGTGCCAAGAACAATCAAAAAAGAAATCGAGATGGATTTGTCTACATCTGTATATCCAGAGAAGCCTGTAGTGCCTTTTATCAAGGCTACCCAGGACAGAATAGTTCTTGAAATCCAAAGAGGCTGTATCAGAGGCTGCCGTTTCTGTCAGGCCGGCATGATTTACAGACCAAACAGGGAGAAGAGTGTCACCCGTCTAAAGGAGCTTGCTGAGCAGATGATTGCATCAACAGGACATGATGAAATTTCTTTAAGCTCTCTTAGCTCATCAGACTATTCAGAGCTTGAGGAATTGATTAATTACCTGATAGACGAGTGCGGAAGAAAGAAAATCAATATCTCCCTGCCATCATTGAGAATCGATGCTTTTTCTCTGGATATTATGAAAAAGGTGCAGGACATCAAAAAGAGCAGCTTAACCTTTGCCCCGGAGGCTGGAACCCAGAGACTTAGAAATGTCATCAATAAGGGACTTACGGTTGACAATATCATGAATGGCTCAAAGCAGGCCTTTGAAGGCGGCTGGAACAAGGTCAAATTTTATTTTATGCTGGGGCTGCCTACAGAGACAGAGGAGGACATGAGAGGAATCCCTGAGCTTGCCAATGATGTTGCCATGCTCTATTACGACACAGTTCCAAAGGAAAACCGTAAGGGCAAGTGCCAGATTACTATCAGTACATCCTTCTTTGTGCCTAAGCCATTTACCCCGTTCCAGTGGGCACGCATGTACCCGCCAGGAGAGTATCTGAGAAGGGCAAAGATTGTAAATGACCACGTAAAGGAAATGCACAACCACAAGAGTATCCGCTACAACTGGCACGAGGCAGACGTTACAGTGCTTGAGGGCGTGCTGGCAAGAGGCGACAGACGTCTCTGCGACACCATATTATATGTATACGAGCACGGCGGATATTTTGACGCATGGAATGAATACTTTGACTATGACAGATGGCTTGAAGCCTTTGCAGCAACAGGCATTGACCCTGATTTCTATACCATGAGGGAGCGCGACCTGGACGAAAATCTCCCATGGGATTTTATAGATGTGGGAGTCACAAAGGAATTCTTAAAGAGAGAATGGAAGACAGCTCTTGGCGAGACAGTTACACCAAACTGCAGGATGAGGTGTTCTGCATGTGGAGCTAAACAGTTCGGAGGAGGTGTCTGCTATGAAGATAAGAATTAAATTTGCCAAATGGGGCTGTATGAAATTTATCGGCCATCTGGATATGATGAGATATTTCCAGAAGGCAAACAGGCGGGCAAACGTAGATATATGCTACTCAGAGGGCTTTTCCCCTCATCAGATTATGTCCTTTGCCGCACCTCTTGGTGTGGGAATCACAAGTGATGGTGAGTATTTTGATATAGAGGTTAACTCTACAAAATCAACTAAGGAAGCCATAGAAGCCTTCAATGAGCAGATGGCAGACGGAGTTAAGGTGACAGGCTATGTGCGCCTCCCTGATGATGCCAAGACAGCTATGTCAATCGTTGCTGCCGCAGATTATACCTTATCCTATAAGGAAGGCTATGACTGCCCACACACTGCCGCAGAGTGGACTTCAATTATAGATGAGCAGTTTAGAAATCAGGAAAGCTTTACCGTGATAAAGAAAACTAAGAAAAACGAGCGTGAGGTAGACCTTAAGCCATTGGTTTATAAATTTAATGTAAATGAGGTTGATGGAAAACCAGAGTTTTTCCTGCAGGTATCTACAGGAAGCATTGACAACATAAAGCCTGAGTTTGTATTAGAATCCATCTACAAGAAAATCGGTGAGGACTACAATCCAAATGCAATACAGATTCACCGCAACGAGGTTTATTCAAGAAATGAGGACACAGGAGAGCTTATTTCACTTCTTGCCATGGGAGAGGAGATTGAATAATGAACAGATTAGTTCTTTCAAGATATGAGAAAAACAATCATTCATTTATTTCATATATTCTTCTGGACGAGAACAGGAAGCTTGTAGACTTTCAGCTCTTTGACGAGAACAATGCTTCTCTGGTAAATAATATATATGTGGCAAGAGTAGACAGGCTGGTTCCTGGCATAAATGCAGCCTTTGTGACTATCGCAAACAAGCAGAGCTGCTATCTGTCACTTGAGGATGCAAAAGCTGTCATCTACACCAATAAGCACTCAAACAAGGAAACCCTGTCCTGTGGAGATGAGATACTGGTGCAGGTGGTAAAGGATGCCATAAAAACCAAGGAGCCGGTTGTCACTACAAAGCTCTCCATATTTGGAAACTACTGCGTAGTGACAACAGATGATACCTCCATAGGAGTGTCAAAAAAGATTCCAAAGGATAGGGCTCTTGGCATAAGAGACTGTATAGCACCTTTGGTGGCAGACCATGAGC
>CAVKUD010000157.1:0-7156 GCA_963659315.1 Senegalimassilia sp.
AAATATTGGTAAGGATTCTTGAAACCTTGCCTTTTTTTGTTGCAAAAAGCAGAAACTGCTCACAGATTCCTATGCCAAAGGCAAAGATGAGGTCAAGCCAGCTGCCACCGAAAAGGTAGGAAAAGCCACCGCTTCCGATACCGCAGGATATGACCTGCAGCCAGCTGGGAAAATCTGGTATGCGCTTGCAGGAATCCAGCCTGTCCCATGAATCAATCAGGGAGCATTTGTGAGAGCAGATGTCTCGTGTGAGCTGGTTTAGGGCGGCTACCTTTCCGAGATTTACAGAGCCCAGAGGTACATGGCGGACGATACTGCAGGAGTCCTCCCTGTTTTCGTTGGCACTGGCAAAAATTCCGTTTGACAATACATATACGTCGAATTCCTCCACCTCGTAGGCATATAGGATTCGCTCCACTGTATCTTCAACTCTGTATATTTCAGCTCCGTTTCGGAGCATTGTATCGCCGATTTCTACGGCGAGAGTAAGTATTTCCTTGGTGTATGCCATATTATTTCTCCATAATACTTTTCATATATCTATGTGTTAAGACTTCCAACATATTTACATCCTTTATTAAGTTATATGCATTTTGCGGTGGTGTCAATCAAATTATTATACAAATGTGCAAATTTTTTTATGCCAAAGTATGCAAGAGAAGCTGTCGGTGGCAGGTTTTCTGTATTTGGTATTTACGTTATAAAAATATAGTGACATATCAGTGATAAGTATGCAGAAAATAGATATATTTCATAAAATGAGCAACTCATAAAAATTTCAAATCGGGACATAATCATAACATATATTTGCAGAAAAGTGAGGACTATCAAAATGGAAAAGGTGGATGTATACCTTAAGGCGCAGCAGCAAAAGGAAATCAATGTAATCAAGGTCAAGGTGGCTGACATCTGTCAGGTCTGGTGCAAGGATGAGAAGTACATTAACAAGATTAATAGTCTCGTTTTGTATGAGTTTAAGCCAAGAGAGGAGAAGCGCACCTACAAGAAGGTTTTTTCTATATTGGATCTTATCGACAAAATTAACAAAAGTTTTCCAGAAGTTACGGTTATAAGTCTTGGTGAGGCAGAATTTGTCGTGGAATATACTAGCAAAATTAATGACTCTGGGTGGAAAAACGCTGCAAAAATCATTTTGGTGAGCATACTTGTGTTTTTCGGCTCTGCTTTTACGATTATGGCGTTTAACAATGATATATCAATTACAGGTGTGTTTGAGCATTTTTACTCCCAGGTGCTGGGGCGGGAAAAGCCTGTTATCAGCGAGCTTGAAATCTTTTACAGCATAGGTCTGGCTATAGGAATCATTGGATTTTTCAATCATATCGGCAAGAAAAAGCTGTCCGATGATGTGACTCCGATTGAGGTGGAGATGAACAAGCACAAGAAGGATACCTATGAGACTATAATCGACTCCACAATGGAGAAAGAGTATATAAGTGGAGGGGAAAAATAATGATAAATCATGTTATTGCAGCGCTTGCTGCCCTTCTGGCTGGTGTGGGGGTATCGGCTGGTACCTTTGCTTTTATCCTTGTCATTGGTGTAGTTCCACGAATTATGCAGAGAATGGAATACAAAAATGTTGTTATTGTGGAAAATATAATCATTCTGGGCGTGGTATTGGGGAATATTTCCTCGATTTTTGATGTGATTTTGTATAACAATAATCTGTCCTATATGGAGGTGCTTGGACATGCTGTCATGGTCTTATATGCCATCAGCACTGGTGTTTTTGTGGGCTGTATAGCTGTTGCCCTGGCAGAAATCCTCCATACATTCCCGATTTTATTCAAAAGATTTAATCTGAACAAGGGGCTTAAAATCGTTATTTTTTCCATGGCAATAGGAAAGGTGGCAGGATGCATATACTATTTTTTGCTTGGGTATGCTATTATGTAAATAACTATTTAGGAAGAAGTGAGTACAATAATGGTAACATCGATAGCAAGGCAGAGCGTTATTTTAAAATGCTTAAGACAAAAGTCTGTAATGGTTGGAAACTATGAATTTTATTATGTGGCAGGGCTTATGAAAAAGCTGATGGGTGTTCAGGTGACCAGTGATTTGGAGCCTGAGCCTATGCTTGAAAAGCTCCTTGATGGGCTTGATTCTTTGTCCCCCAAGGACGAAAGGGAGGAGTATCTGATAAAGCTTGTGAGCACCTATGAAGCCCTGGGTGAGAAGGATGAGCAGATGGTTGAACTCTTCAAATGGGGAGAGAATGAGCCTGATTTGTGGCTTGTCACCACGAGCCACGAGGGGGCAGAATTTATGACCGGGCAATAAAATAAATGTGGTATTTTGGCGGGAAATGTAATTATGATGGTATATTACAGCTTACACGCAGGGACATAAAATCCGCAGCTTAGGTATATTTTTTACATATATGTACACACTGTATTTATAAAAAGTACAGGGGGTATGATTTGTGAAGGATAATACACCAAAAAACAAACAACAGAGAAACGACAGCTACAATGAGTATGTAAAAAGTGTCACACCTACCCACAATCTGTGGGCATGTATGCTTAAGGCATTTTTGCTGGGAGGCGCCATATGTGCTTTGGGACAGCTTATAGTAAATATATGCAAAAACAGCTTTGATATGAACCAGACGGATGCGTCCAGCTGGTGCAGCTTAATCCTTATATTCATAAGTGTGGTGCTGACAAGCTTTAACCTCTATGCACCCCTTGCAAACTGGGGTGGAGCCGGTGCGCTGGTGCCTATTACTGGCTTTGCAAATGGAGTATCATCCTGCGCCTGTGAGTTTCAGGTGGAGGGTCAGGTCTTTGGCATAGGCTGTCAGATTTTCAGGATTGCAGGACCTGTAATATTGTATGGTATTTTCAGCTCATGGCTTCTTGGTGTGATATACTATTTCTTTAAGCTTTTATTTTAAGAGGAAAATTATATGTTTGAACAAATGAAGGGGCTTAGCCCAAAGAAAAAAATTGAGTACTATATTCAGTATTATGGAGTTGCCACAGTAGTTATTTTGATTGTGATAATTGCTGTGACTTCTTTTGTGGTAGGCAGGATAAGGGCAAAGGACGTGGCAGAGGGCATTATGCTCATCAATGCATACGGGGAAGCCTCAGAGGATGAGGAGTCATATCTGGATGACCTGCTCACAGGCTATGGCATAGACACAGCCAAAAACAAAATAGAGGTGACTGGCAACATATTTATAAGTGGAGATGGGGAAAACTCCATAGATCCACAGATGGCACTTGCAAGCTCACAAAAGATAGCAGCCCTTGCCAGCTCAGATTCCTGTGATGTGTTCCTGTCAGATGAAAGCTACTTTGCCACAGCGGAAGCAGACGGGATGTGTGAGGACTTATCTGAGTACATAGACGAGGACGTCATAGAAGCCCATAAGGATGACTTGTATTACTGCAATGACCCTGAGACTGGCAAAGAGATTCTGGCTGGCATAAAGATACCATGTGATAGTGGTCTGATGGGAGAACTTGGCTGGTATATTGAGGATCCTGTTGTGGGCATAATAGTCAATCCGTCAAATCCAGAGCTTGCTGCGTATATTGTGGAAGCTATGCTGAATTGAGAGCAGTTTAAAGCTTATGCTAGACAATAATTCAATGGCATTGCACTAAAGCGGCTGAATATAGCAGGTTCGGCTGGTGGCAGATTTTATGCATGTATTAAGTGAGGAGAAAAAATGAACATTACACCAGTTGCCCATATAGAGAGCGGCTTCAAGGAGAAGTTTGGAATACCCAGACAGAGCGGTCTGGTAAGTGAGACGGTTTCATATATTGTTTTTGAAAAGGAATATAAAAATCCAGACTACATAAAAGGAATAGAGGACTACAGCCACCTGTGGCTTATATGGAATTTTTCAAAATCCAATCCAGCCAGTGTCAAGCCCCTTGTGACACCGCCACGGCTTGGAGGAAATGTCAAAAAGGGAGTCTTTGCAACCAGAAGCCCCTTCAGACCAAATGGCATGGGGCTTTCGTCAGTAAGGCTTGAGCAGGTCATATATGATGGCAAAAGGGGACCTGTGCTTGTGGTAAGTGGAGCAGACCTGCTGGATAAGACTCCTATATATGACATAAAGCCATATCTGGCTTATACCGACAGTCATCAGGATGCAAGGTGTGGTTTTGCAGATGAACACAAGAACGACAGCATAGAGGTGGGGTTTTCTGATGAGCTTTTACAAAAACTTCCACCAGATATACAGGCTGTAGTGACAAATCTACTTGCACAAGACCCCAGAGCGGCGTATAATAAAGGGTCGGATTATGTATATGGTTTGCGATACATGGATTATGACATCAGATTTACGGCAGGTGACAGGCTGCTTAAGGTTGTAGATGTGGTAGATTCAAAGTCCGCAGAGTACAGCAAGGTAAAGTAAGTGTAACTAATCAGTTACAAAAGTATAAATAACAGGAGGAAACACAAAATGAAAAAGGTAGAAGATTATGTAAGAAGTATCCCTGACTTCCCAGAGAAAGGCATCATTTTCCGTGATGTTACAAGCGTGCTTCAGGATGCAGAAGGACTTAAGCTTGCCATTGATGAGATGGTAAAGTGCTTAGAGGGAGTTGACTGCGATATTATCGCAGGAGCAGAGTCAAGAGGCTTTGTATTTGGTATGCCAATCGCATATCTCTTAAACAAGCCATTCGTTATGGTTCGTAAGGCAGGAAAGCTTCCATGCGAGACAGTATCAAAGACATATGACTTAGAGTATGGCACAGCTACAATCGAGATTCACAAGGATGCAATCAAGCCAGGACAGAAGGTAGTCCTCATTGATGACCTTATCGCAACAGGCGGTACCATGAAGGCTGCTGCTGAGCTTGTAGAGGAGCTTGGCGGAGAGGTTGTCAAGATGGTATTCTTAATCGAGCTTGCAGGTCTCAAGGGTCGTGAGTTCCTTAAGGATTATGATATAGCTTCTGTTGTAAAATATGAGGGAGCTTAATACAAGAATAATTTTGATGGAAAAGTACATAATGATACTAAAAAAGAGTTTCGCTTGCGAAGCTCTTTTTGTTTACCGTATAGGAAGTTATTTTGTAATTTCTTATACAGCAAAATTTTGTGGGATTGTGTATCGAAATATATTTCGTGACGTAGAGCTGGGATGTTGCGCTAGGATATTCAACCATTTCTGACTTGTGCAGGATATTAGATTTTCTTAATGTCCTGTTCTCATTTTAGCAACTCAGCAACAGGACGTTGATGAGAGTGAGACTTAAGCCATGGATGGCGAATGTCGAACGGTTGCGTCAAATTGCTCAAACTTTTATTAGGACATTTAGAAAATATTATATCCGTAACCCGTTAGAAATGGTTGAATATCCTAGCGCAACATCCCAATTCAATACCTAAAATATATTTTGATACCAGTCTCTGCAATACAAAGTATGTTTAAACGGAGGTATCATATGAGTACTGGAAAAGCAAAAAGTGCTGCGCCACAGGTGGGAAGCAGAAGTGTGAGACTTGACAAGCCTGCCTATATACTGCAAAGCGCATCTGTGGTCGGCACCAGGGAGGCAGAGGGACCTCTTGGAGATTTATTTGATGTGGTGGGAGAAAATGACAGATTTGGTGAGGAGACATGGGAGATGGCAGAGGCAACCCTGCAAAAGGACGCCCTGACCCTTGCAATTGGTAAGTCAAGACTAACTCCAAAGGAAATCCGCTATGTATTTGCAGGAGACCTGCTGGGACAGGCTATGGCGTCATCCTTTGGTCTGGAGAGCTTTGAGATTCCCCTGTTTGGTCTGTACGGAGCCTGCTCGACCTGTGGAGAGAGCCTAAGCCTTGCGGCTATGACCGTGTCGGCTGGCTATGCTGATTATGTGGCAGCAGTCACATCAAGCCATTTTGCCAGTGCAGAGAAGCAGTTCAGGTTTCCGCTGGAATATGCAAACCAGAGACCAGTCTGCGCCACATGGACAGTGACAGGCTCTGGTGCTTATATTCTGGGCAGCAGGAGAGATGACGGAAGGGAGGCACTTGGAGTCATAAGCGGTGTCACAACAGGCGTTATAGTAGATTATGGCATCAAGGATTCCATGAACATGGGGGCTGCAATGGCACCAGCCGCCTGTGAGACCATAGAGACACATTTTAAGGATTTTGGCACGAATCCAAAGAACTATGACAAAATCATAACTGGGGATTTGGGTACTGTTGGCAGTGAAATCCTTACAACCATGCTAAAGGAGCGGGGCTATGACATAAGCAGGCAGCACGAGGACTGTGGAGTCAAGATATTTGACGGAAGTAAGCAGAACACAGGAGCAGGCGGCAGTGGCTGTGGCTGCTCGGCAAGCGTATTGTCAGCATACTACCTCCCACAGATAGCCAGTGGGGAGCTTAAGAGAATTCTGTTTGTGCCGACGGGAGCCTTGCTTTCCCCAGTCAGCTTTAATGAGGGGCAGTCGGTACCTGGAATTGCCCATGCAGTTGTGATTGAACATGTGGAGGTGTAGATATGGACTATATAAAGGCTTTTGTAGTAGGCGGAATAATATGTGCTCTGGTTCAGATTCTGATGGAAAAAACCAAGATGATGCCAGGCAGGATAATGGTGCTTTTAGTATGCACAGGGGCAGTGCTTGGGGCTATTGGTATATATGAGCCATTTTCAAAATGGGCAGGGGCAGGCGCCAATGTGCCACTTCTTGGTTTCGGAAATGTGCTCTGGAAGGGCATGAAGCAGGCGATAGACGAGGAAGGAGCGCTGGGACTTTTCAAGGGAGGCTTTACAGCCTGCTCGGTAGGAGTCTCGGCGGCACTTATTTTTTCTTATATAGCGTCCTTGTTGACAAAACCTAAAATGAAAAGATAAAATGATTACATTATGATGAAACAACGTGTAACTACCAAAGAAGAAATATTAGAACATGCCCTGAATATAGCCATAGAGGAGGGCGTGGACAAGGTTAGCATCAGGAAGCTTGCTGCGTCCTTGAACATTGGCGTAGGCTCCATGTACAATTATTATAAGGACAAGGAAGCCCTTATGACCGCAGTGTCAGAGCATTTCTGGAATAACATACTGGCAGACCAGGAACAGCTCTTCAGACCAGGTATGGGCTTTACAATGTTTCTGGAGCAATACTATGGCTTCCTGTATGGC
>CAVKUD010000158.1:0-7010 GCA_963659315.1 Senegalimassilia sp.
TAGCCCTGTCAGCAGGCTATGATATCCGCCACGGACTAATCGGCTCAGGTGTATATGCATCCCACGGCTACGAGCGCAGTCACCGAGACGGAGTAGAAAATACATTGAAGCTTATTATAAATTACTGTAAATAACGGATTTTTCCCCCCACATATGTAAGCTTCCCACCCAAAACCTACGATAATCGGATGGCATGGGGTGCTTTGCAGAACAAAATATGAACTGCCACGGGGTTCCATAACCCCAGGCAACGGCATCAAACCACAAAATTTAATCACCCTATCTGCGATTAGTCCCGTGGCTGCCTTCATATTTTTTCTGCGAAGCAGCCCCATGCCAGTAGATTTTCAAACACTAAAGTAGGGAAGCGTATATATTTCTCACCTCTTAAGAAATTCCTAAGAAATAATTCCACTCTTTTTAATTGCATAACCATCCTGATATGCTACACTTAGTGTATCAAATTAAATAATACACCCAGAAAAGCCTGCGTGTATTTTACAAGGAGGAATCCTATGATACAGCTAAACTTCAGAGATTCAAAACCTATATATGAACAGGTGGAGGATGGAATCAGAAAGCTTGTTGTGAATAATCTCATAGCTGCGGACGAGAAGCTTCCATCAGTGAGAGAGCTGGCATCCAAGTATGCACTCAATCCCAACACGATTTCAAGAGCCTACAGGGAACTTGAGGAGCAGGGATATATTTACACCTTAAATGGCAAGGGTACCTTTGTGGCAGCCAACGAGAGTGTAAATGATGTGCGCAGGGAAGAGCTGTTGCAGCAGTTTGATGAGCTTGTGAAGGAATTGTCATTTTTGATGGTGCCTGAAGAACAGCTTATTGAGCGGGTCAGTAATGTGAAAATGGTTATGGAAAGGGGAATAGAGGAATGATACAGGTCAATAATGTTGTTAAGGCATTTGATGGATTTAAGGCATTAGATGGCGTCAATATGAATGTGAACAGAGGAGATATATATGGTCTTGTAGGACCAAATGGTGCAGGAAAATCCACATTGATAAGACACCTGACAGGTGTGTACAGACAGGATGCAGGAGAAATATTTATCGACGGCGTGCCAGTCTATGAGAACAGGGAGATTAAGGATAAAATAGCATATATTCCAGATGATTTATTTTATTACATGCAGGCAGACACCCTGGATATGATGAAATTCTATAAGGGCGTATATTCAAACTTTGACGAGAATATGTTCTATCGTATGCAGGAATTTTTCCCAAACATCGATGTGAAGCGTAATATAAGGCGTCTGTCAAAGGGAATGCAGAAACAGGTGGCTTTCTGGCTTACCATATGCTGTAAGCCGGAGCTTATGATTCTTGACGAGCCTGTGGACGGACTTGACCCTGTTATGAGAAGACAGATATGGACCATACTTATGTCAGAGGTGGAGGATAAGAAGATGACTGTGCTTGTATCCTCACATAACTTAAGAGAGCTTGAGGATGTCTGCGACCATGTGGGCATTATGAACAAGGGAAAGGTCATAATAGAACGCTCGCTCTCAGAGCTGCAGGGCAATATATCTAAGATACAGGTAGCATGTCCTGTGGGTATGCCAAAGCTCCCACCAGAGTATAAGGTGCTTCATATGTCTAATACCGGAAGAGTATACACCATGATTGTAAAGGGTAATCCGAAGGAAATCGTACAGGCGATAGAGACAGATCAGGGAAGACCTATGGTAGTAGATGCGCTTCCACTTACATTGGAAGAAATATTTATTTATGAAATGGGAGGGGAAGATTATGAAGTCAAAGACATCTTGTTCTAAGAAAGGGCATATAATTAATAAAACAATTTTAGGTAAAAATATTACATTATTCTGGCCAATCTGGGTCATATATATGTTGTTCTGGCTCCTGGTCATACCTGCTAATTTGGCAATGTATTTTTCACTTGACCAGAATAATATAAGTAATGTGAATGACATAAAGCTTGGTGAGCTGATAAAGTCAGACAATCTCTACATGAAGCTTGAGGGCGTGCTGGAACCAAGTATGTTAGTCGTTGTAAGCTTTATTATGGCTGCAATTACAGGTATGGCGCTGTATAACTATCTTTTTACATCCAAGAGTGCCAACTGGTTCCACTCACTGCCTGTGACAAGGGGAGAGCTTTTTACTACAAATGTTTTCTCTGGATTGCTCTTTATGTGGGTGCCACAGTTTATCACCTTTATAGTGTCGGTTCTGGTATGCGTCAGCAACGGGGTAGGTGATGTAAAGCCTTTTGCAGAATGGCTCCTTTTATCATTTGGTGTGAGCTTTCTTTTTTGGAGTATGGTTACATTCTGTGCCATGTTTGCAGGACAGCTTTTTGCAGTGCCAGTATACTATTGTGTGATTAATTTCATTTATATGTTCATCAAGCTGGTGCTGGGCTTTGTACTCAGCTTTATGGGCTATGGTTTAAATCTTACCTATGCGGTAAGCGGTCTGCCAAGGGGCTGGCTGTCACCTATGTATTACCTGATGGGACATCTGTATGTGACACGGAGCACAACAGCAAAAGACAGTGTGAACTATGTTACAGGAGTATCTATTACAGGTGGAAAAATCGTTGCCTTATACTGTATATTTGCCCTTGTATTGTTTATTGTTTCAGCATATCTCTACAAGAAGAGAGACATAGAGAGCGCAGGAGACTTGATTACATTTAAGTTTGTCAAGCCAATCTTCAGATGGGGAGTGGGAGCCTGTGGTGGATTTGGACTGGGAATTCTTCTGGCTGAATTATTCAGAGAGATGAATCTGGTTCGTTCAAAGCATGTGTTAATAGTGCTCACACTTGTCCTTGGTATTATCTGCTTCTTTATAGCAGAGATGTTTGTACAGAAAAAATTCAAGGTGTTCTGCAAGAAAGCATGGAAAGAGTGCGGATGCTTCTGTCTCTTTATAATTGTTTCTTATTTTGCCATGTATGGTTATAGCAGTTATCTACAGTCCTATATACCAGATGCAGACGAGGTAAAGTCTGCAAGCTTATATATGGATTATGAGATTAAATACACGGGAGATAAGGCTAATGAGTTCATTGATTTGCAAAAGGAGATACTTGCAAATCAGGATGAGTTTGAACCATACAATGATGATGGACTGGGAGTAAACTTCACCTATATTTTGAAAAACGGAAAGAAGGTTGTAAGACAATACACTGTTCCGACAGAGGGTGAGGGTCTTGACATTCTGAAGACAATATATGATTTGGAATGTAATCCTGACAATTACAGGCAGTATTCTATGGGAACCGATATTGTAGGAGTAACTGGCGGCAGACTATCTCTTTATGATGAATACTTAAACTATATATCTGAGGCAGAGTTTACACCTGATGAGGCACAAAAGGTATTTGAGGGCATCCTTAAGGATATTGATGCAGGAAATATCCAGAAATACAATCTGGGCTACACCTATATGCTGACAGGAGATGAAAATCCAAAACAGTACTCATCTGACCTGTCACTGGAGTTTAAACTCAGCAAGGATTCACAGGCAGAGAGTGAGGAATATATATCAAGGTCGCTGTTTGGACTGGTGGAAACTGTAGAGACATCTACTGTTTACTCATACAGTGAGGGCGGAGATAACATAAGAGATTTGTATTTCTCATTTGGACCTGAGTGTACTAATACAATTAACGCCCTGATTGAAATCAATGCCATAGACTCCGCAGATGAACTTCATTGTTATCCGGATGAGTGGTAAATAATTGAATAATGCGGTAAATGTGGTATAATGTGTTACATGAATAATAAAACAAAGAATCATGTAATAAGTAAAATTGAACCTGGCAGTATAGCGGAGGAACTTGAGCTTGAGCCGGGAGATACCCTTTTATCAATCAATGGGAACGAGATGGAGGATGTCTTTGATTATCACTTTTTAATCAATGACGACTATCTCGTTCTTCTTGTGCTGAAAAAGAATGGCGAAGAGTGGGAGCTTGAGATAGAGAAGGACTACAGCGAGGACTTAGGTATAGAGTTTGAAAACGGACTTATGGATGATTACAAATCCTGCACCAACAAGTGCATGTTCTGTTTTATAGACCAGATGCCTCCAGGAATGAGAGAGACCTTGTACTTTAAGGATGATGACTCAAGGCTTTCCTTTTTGCAGGGCAATTACATCACCCTCACCAATATGAAGGAAAAGGACTTAGACCGAATAATAAAATATAAGCTTGCACCCATAAATATATCAGTCCACACCACAAATCCAGAGCTTAGATGCAAGATGCTCCACAACAGGTTTGCAGGAGAAGCTCTTAAGAAAATTGAGAAGCTCTATGAGGGACACATAGAGATGAATGGTCAGATTGTTCTCTGCAAGGGAGTCAATGACGGAGAAGAACTTGAAAGAAGCATAAGAGACCTGGTGGGCTATATGCCGTATATGGAGAGCCTTTCGGTGGTGCCTGTAGGACTGACAAAGTACAGAGATGGGTTGTACCCCTTAGAGCCATTTGAAAAGGAAGATGCCAGAGAGGTAATTGCTATCATAGAAAAGTGGCAGAAGATATGCTTTAAAAAGTATGGCACCCATTTTGTGCAGGCATCTGATGAGTGGTATCTGACAGCAGAGCTTCCACTTCCAGAGGAAGAGCGGTATGATGGATATATACAGCTTGAGAATGGCGTAGGTATGCTGAGACTTCTCATGACTGAGTTTGCAGAGGCTTTAAATGAGGTGTGTGCTGACAGAGAGCATTATCTTGAGCTGGCAAGTGATAAGAAATCAGTTACACTTGTGTCAGGAAGGCTTGCAGCGCCGTTTATACAGCAGCTGGCAGATGAATTCCTGAAGGAATTTCCTGATTATAAGATAGATGTTGTAGCCATAAGAAATGACTTTTTCGGTGAGAGAATCACAGTGTCAGGTCTTATCACAGCCCAGGATATGGTAGCCCAGCTAAAGGAAAGAGGTATCATGGAGAGGGTATCGATTCCCTGCAATATGCTCAGGATGGGAGAAGAGGTATTCCTTGATGACTGGACTTTAGAAGATGTGCAAAATGCTTTACAAGTAACTATTGATATTGTAAAATCAAGCGGTCGAGATTTACTTATGGAAATGCTTGGTATTAAAGAATAGCAGAATAGGAGATTATATGAGTAGACCAGTAGTGGCCATTGTAGGCCGCCCAAATGTTGGAAAATCAACATTGTTTAACACACTCGCAGGAGAGAGAATCTCAATTGTAAAGGATACTCCTGGAGTAACAAGAGATAGAATATATGCTGATGTCACATGGCTTAATTATAACTTTACACTTATTGATACAGGAGGTATCGAGCCAGAGAGTGGTGACGTCATCTTATCACAGATGAGAGAGCAGGCACAGATTGCCATTGATACAGCAGATGTGATTATGTTTATCACAGATGTGCGTCAGGGACTGCAGGACTCAGATTCAAAGGTTGCAGACATGCTCCGCAGATCCCACAAGCCAGTGGTACTTGTGGTAAATAAGGTAGACAGCTTTGAAAAGTATATGCCAGATGTATATGAGTTTTACAATCTGGGAATCGGCGAGCCTTATCCTGTATCAGCATCATCCATGCTTGGTCTGGGAGACATGCTTGACCAGGTTGTAAAATATTTCCCAGAGGATGCTACCGAGGATGTGGAGGATGACAGACCAAAGGTTGCCATTATCGGAAAACCAAATGTAGGAAAGTCAAGCCTTATAAACAGACTTGCCCAGGAGGACAGGGTAATTGTATCTGACATCGCAGGTACAACACGAGATGCCATTGACACAGATGTCAAATACAATGGCAAAGAGTATGTATTTATAGATACAGCTGGACTCAGACGAAAGAGCAAGATAAAAGAGGATATTGAGAGGTACAGTATTATCCGTGCCGTGACTGCGGTTGAGAGAGCTGATGTTGTCATCATAGTTATTGATGCAACTGAGGGCGTCACAGAGCAGGATGCAAAGATTGCAGGAATCGCCCATGACAGGGGCAAGGGTATCATTATTGCTGTCAACAAATGGGATGCAATCGAAAAGGATAATGATTCTGTAAAGAAGCACACTGAGAAAATCCGTCAGATATTAAGCTTTATGCCTTATGCAGAGATTATGTTTATATCTGCAAAATCAGGTCAGCGTGTCAACAAAATTTTTGAGATGATAGATGTTGTAATCGAGAATAACTCAATGAGAGTTGCAACAGGAGTCTTAAACGAAATCGTTGCAGAGGCAGTTGCCATGCAGCAGCCACCTACAGATAAGGGAAAGAGACTCAGAATATACTATGTCACACAGGTTTCTGTCAAGCCACCGACATTTGTTGTCTTTGTAAATGACAAGAACCTCATGCACTTTTCATACACCAGATATCTTGAGAACAGAATCAGAGATACATTTGGTTTTAGAGGAACTGCTCTTAAATTTATCACAAGAGAGCGAAAGGAAGATGAAAAATGATTTTAGCAAGAGCTATTGCACTTATCATTGGATATATAGCAGGGCTTTTTCAGACAGGATATATATATGGAAAGAGTCAGGGCATAGACATCCGGGAGCATGGAAGTGGTAATTCAGGAACAACCAATACCCTAAGGACACTGGGCTGGAAGGCTGGAGCAATCACCTTCGTGGGAGACTGTGCAAAGGCTGTAATAGCAGTGGTTATTGTGCATTTCCTTTTTAATGGAATGGACGGACTTAAGGTGGTAGAGCTCTATGCAGGCTTTGGTGCAGTCCTTGGACATAATTTTCCTTTTTATCTTAAGTTTAAGGGCGGTAAGGGAATCGCCTGTACTGCCGGTGTAATCATCGCTGTGTGTCCGCTGGCAGCACCTGTATGTATTCTTTTATTTATAGGAATCGTGCTTGCAACAAGATATGTATCACTGGGCTCAATCTTTATAGTTATAGCTTTTCTGGTTCAGACTATAGTATTTAATCATATGGGCTGGCTTGGAATAGAGGCCTCATACAGGCTTGAGTTTGACATTGTTGTGGCA
>CAVKUD010000159.1:0-7003 GCA_963659315.1 Senegalimassilia sp.
GTCCTGCAAATACAACGCTTATTCTCGCCCACACCGACTTGTTGTTAAAGGCTCTTTCATCAGATGAATCTCCATCCTCTCCTTCCATCACGCAGGCACCTCCAAATGGCAGTAGCTTAATGGAATACTTTGTCTCTCCTTTCTGGAAGCCCACAATGGTAGGTCCCAGTCCGAGACAGAATTCATTTACTCTTATGCCATTTGCCTTTGCCAGAAGAAAATGTCCCAGCTCGTGAAATATAACGATAACACTAAATAAAATAATTGCAATAATAATACTAACCAGACTCAATTTACCACCTACTATTTATAAAATCATACACTTCCTGCTCGGTTGCAAGTATCTGCTCAACATCAGGCTTCTCAATAAACGTGCAATTATTCATTGATGCTTCGATTATTTCTGTGATTTGCAGATATGATATTTTTCTGTCAAGAAACATTGCCACAGCCTTTTCATTAGCTGCATTGAAAGCTGTAGTCATATTACCACCCTTGCGTCCAGCATCCATGGCAAGCTTAAGCCCTACAAATGTATCTGTGTCTGGCTTCTCAAAGGTCATGCTGCCAAGCTCAAACAAGTCAAGCCTCTTGCCTGACAGGGTAGGCCTGTTAGGATAATATAAGGCATACTGGATTGGCAGTCTCATGTCAGCAGTTCCCAGCTGGGCTATCACAGCCCCATCCTCATACTCTACAGCTGAGTGGATTACGCTCTGAGGGTGAACCACAACACATATCTGATCCAAATCAACTCCAAAGAGCCATTTTGCTTCTATCACCTCTAAGCCCTTATTTACCAGCGTAGAGGAATCTATGGTTATCTTTCTTCCCATAGACCAGTTAGGGTGCTTCAGGGCATCCTCCACCTGAATATTTTTCAATTCATCAAGCTTTCTGCCCCTGAATGGGCCTCCGGATGCGGTCAGAAGGATTCTGTTTATCTTGTTATTTTCATTTCCCTGTAAGGATTGGAAAATAGCACTGTGTTCACTGTCTACAGGAAGAATTTTAACTCTATATTCCTGTGCCAGAGGCATTATAATATGTCCTGCAGTAACCAGAGTTTCCTTATTTGCAAGGGCTATATCCTTATGAGCCTTGATAGCCTCAATAGTCGGTCTTATGCCAAGCATTCCCACAATGGCAGTGACAAGGATTTCAGACTCCTCTATAGTTGATACCTCAATCAGTCCATCCATTCCATATGACACCTTAATATCCATATCAGAAAGTGCTGTCCTTAAGGCTTTTGCATCTTCCTCTTTCCATACACTGACTAACTTAGGTTTAAACTCTCTAACCTGTTTTTCAATAAGGTCAATATTTCTCCCACAGGATAATGCAACGACCTCTATATCGCCATGCTCCCTGACCACATCCAGGGTCTGGGTACCAATTGACCCTGTTGAGCCGAGAATTGCAATTTTTCTCATAGCTTACCTCCATTTTGTACAGATATTTCTGCAATTATTCAGACCTGTTTATCCCAGAAAATAGAATGCAAGATAAAAAATAATAGGCGCTGTGATAATCATGCTGTCAAATCTGTCAAGGATTCCACCATGTCCTGGAATCAGCTTTCCGTAATCCTTGATGTCATAATTACGCTTAATTGCAGAGGCTGTCAAATCACCTATCATAGATATAAGTCCGCCTATAGCTGATATTACAGCTAAAATAAGTATTTCCTGTGAAGAAATCCCCATTTGGTTTTTAAAAATAACTGCATAAAGTGCAGTGAGAAGAAATGCTCCTGCCACACCGCCTACTGCTCCCTCTATAGACTTATTAGGTGAAAGCTTTGGCGACATCTTGTGATTTCCAAAAGCCTTGCCCCAGAGCTTGCCTACACAGTAGGCACAGGTATCACAGCCCCATGAACACAGGAATACAAGCCATACCAGATATGCTCCTCTCTCAAGCATTCTAATCTGATAAATATATGAGAGCATAACGCCCACATAAAAGAATCCAAAGAATGAACCAAATAACTGGTATGCCTCATATTTTGGATAATTAAGTACATATACAAACATCAATACTATTATATACAGCATAAGCAAAATCCAGATATCAGGTATGAAATGCCACTCTAAGCTGCAATAATATATAATTGCAGCCAGGTATGACACAATCGCCATAAGTGATTTTTCTATCTTAAGAACCCTGTATAATTCAAACATTCCTATAAGAGAAATCGCAAGCATTGCTGTGAGCAATACTTCGTTTCCCATAACCATAAGCACTATTGCTACAGCAACAAGTACTATTCCGCTTATTAATCTAGTCTTGAACATCTTTTTCCTCCACTATTCCTGGTCGTTTAATGCGCCAAAACGGCGGTCTCTTTTATTATATGCTCTGACAGCTTCCTCTAATTCTTCCTTGTGAAAATCTGGCCAAGGCACATCAGTAAAATAAAACTCTGAATAAGCAAGCTGCCACAATAAATAATTAGACAATCTCTGTTCTCCGCTGGTTCTGATAAGTAAATCAGGGTCTGGTAAATCCTTAGTATCCAGATAAGAAGAAAACTTATCCGCATCCAGATCATCTATATCCAGCAAACCCTTGTCATGGTCTGCAATAACCTTTTTCATGGCCCTGAGCATTTCATCCCTACTGCCATAATTGATGGCTATAGTCAGGTTTAAACCAGTGTTAGTGCTTGACAGCTCCTCTAATTCCTTTATCCTATTTTGAAATTTCTCTGATAAACGAGAGATTTCTCCTATAACCCTGACTCTCATATTGTTCTTGTCAGCAGTCTTAATACAGTTCTTCAGATAGCTCTCCAAGAGCTTCATAAGAGCCTCCACCTCACTGTCTGGTCTGTTCCAGTTCTCTGTGGAGAAGGCATACAGGGTCAGATATTTAATGCCAAGGTCATTTGCAGCCTTGCACACTGTCTCTACATTCTTGGCACCTACTGTATGTCCGTAATTTCTAGGCATTCCCTTACTTTTAGCCCATCTTCCATTTCCATCAAGAATTATTGCTACATGATTAGGAATCTTCATTCTTATACCTCTCTTCAAAAGTTGTGCTATAGGAAAAATGGGACACGACCAAAGCCATGTCCCTAAAAATTATACTGTAAGTATTTCCTTTGTCTTAGCCTCAATCGCTTTATCAATCTTTGCGACATAAGAATCTGTAAGCTTCTGAATATCACTCTCGATATTTTTTATCTCATCCTCTGAGATGTCCTCAGCCTTACCAGTTTTCTTAATATGGTCAATCGCATCACGTCTGATGTTACGAATTGCGACTTTAGTGTCCTCGCCCTTTTTCTTGATGTCCTTGGCAAGCTCCTTACGTCTGTCCTCTGTCAGATCTGGGAATACAAGACGAATAACCTTTCCGTCATTGGTTGGTGTAATACCAAGGTCAGACATCATAATTGCTTTTTCGATTTCCTTGACCATAGAGCCTTCCCATGGCTGAATCTGAATCATACGTGCCTCAGGAACACTAACGTTTGCAACGCTCTGAATAGGAGTAGGTGTTCCATAATAATCTACACGGAGCTTATCTAAAACATGAGGATTAGCACGTCCTGCACGAATTCCTGCATATTCTTCCACAAGATTATTTAAGGATTTCTCCATTTTTTCTTCGTATACATTTAATCTATTGTCCATCTTTACCTCCGAATTATACAGTTACCTTTGTGCCGTTAAACTCACCAGATAATGCCTTAACAATGCTGTTTTCTTCATTAAGCCCAAACACATACATAGGCATCTTGTTTTCCATGCACATAATAGATGCTGTCAAATCTACAACTGCCAGCTTTTTATCTATTACTTCTTCAATAGACACTTCATCATATTTCTTAGCATCTGGATTTGTCTTAGGGTCACTGTCATATACTCCATCAATTGCCTTTGCAAGATAAATACCATCTGCCTCAATTTCAATTGCTCTCAAAACAGTTGCAGTATCTGTAGAGAAATAAGGATGTCCTGTACCACCAGCAAAAAATACAACCATATTCTTTGAAAAATACTTGTTTGCTCTGTCCTTTGAGTATAATTTGGTCATTGAACCACACTCAAACGGAGTGAGAACTGCTGTCATCATGCCAACAGATCTGAATATCTCAGAAACATATATGCAGTTCATAACTGTGGCAAGCATACCAATCTGGTCTGCCTTTGTTCTGTCAATAGTCTCACTGGTTCTTCCTCTCCAGAAGTTACCTCCACCTATGACAATACCAACCTGTGTACCCTTGTCTACAAGCTGCTTAACCTGCTTTGCCACCTCTGTAACAGTTGGCTCATCAAAGCCATGATGCTTGTCTCCTGCTAATGCTTCTCCACTAAGCTTTAATAAAATGCGTCCCATAAAACGGCTCCTTTACTATTTGCCCTCGAATAATCCCTGAACATCAATATCAGCATAGCACTGTGAACAGAATCCTTCGATAACAGCACCATTATTAATCTGTACTGAACGAGACTTGATATTTCCCATGATAACAGCTGATGTATCAACTACAACAGGTCCCTGAACATCAATATCACCCTTTACAGCACCAGCGATAACTGCTGAAGCAGCTGAGATATTTCCGATAATTACTGAACCAGCACCAATCTTAACTGTTCCTGTGCTGACAACCTCGCCCTCAATCTTTGCAACATCTGCAAAGAACTCAGATGAGCTTGTATTTCCGTTGATTGTACCTGTAACAACAATCTTTCCATTACAAGAAACATTACCATTGATTGTTCCCTGAATATCGAAAGAACCAGCTGACATAAGGTCACCTTTTAATGTTGTGCTCGCAGTAATTAAGGAAGTCTCATCCTCGATTTCTGCTGGGTTTACCATATTGGTGTTCATTGTTGTTGTATCACTCATTGATTTTGTACTCTCCTCTTTTGTTATTGGTCTTGCTTCTGTTCTGGTTGCAGTTACTTCTCTTTCCCTCATGACAGGTGTACCTGCTTTTGGCTCCTCAACTTTCTCAAGCAGTCCATCAAGCTTAGAAAGTTCAGATTCCACATCAACATCTTCACCCAATGTATCTACCACAAGGTTATCTACATTTTCTGCTGTATTAACTTCTTCTCCACCCGGAACAAGTTCATTAACAGCTGAAGATAAATCGTCTTTGAATTCCTTAAATAATCCCATACTGTTTCCTCCATTTACTCTCATTCAACACTGTATGCCTTAATATATTGAACGACATATGTATTCTCATCAATCGGCAAAATTTCTGCTTGCATAGCCTGCAAGGCATCCACCAGAGGTCCTATAGCCTCAGCCGTTGTTGACTTGTTTGAATTGTCGTGCAAGAGCACAACCGACGTCTTATATTTTGCGACGCCCTCTGTTACATTATTTACAATATCATCCACTGTGTAATCATTTGAAGCATCACCAGCAGAGACATTCCAATCAAAATATGCAACGTTGTTCTGATTTAAGATACTGACAAATTCTGCCATATTTACATTGCTGATTTCATTACTGCTTCCACCTGGGAAACGATAAAATTTTGAGTCCACACCAGTAGTATTGTAAATATAATCATGAATCTGTAAATAATCCAAATCAAACGCATCTGTAGAAGAATATATTGTGCTGTACTTGTTGCAGTATGAATTCATGCCTATGGTATGCCCTTCATCTACAATCCGCTTATATACAGCCTCGTTCTCTCCCGAATCATCCCCTGTCACAAAAAAAGTAGCCTTGACACTTTTTTGTGCTAATGCATCCAGAATCAGTCCTGTATTCTCGCCTGGCTCAGAATCAAAGGTCAGATACACATAATGGGTATCTCCCTCCTGGGCAATATTGTCATCTGTGTCTATTCCAGTGACAACATTTGCATATGCGTTGTCAGGCTCAGAATCAGCTTCCGACTCTGTCTGGGATGCAGGTGGTGTCTCTGTCACAGCCTCCGACTTTACGCCTGAATCCAGCAGCTTATTTAACCGAATATTAGTTTTAACCAAACAAACTATCAAAGCAACTATAGCGACAAAAGATACAATCATCCATATAAAGATTGCCATTATCATGCCAGTCTTTAATCTGTTTATCCTCTTTCTCCTGTCCCTCTGCTGTTGTAGCTTTTCCTGCTCTTCTGTACTCATTTAGACCTCCAGAGAGTAATTTCCTTTATTATTTTATCATATTTTACTATGTTGTAAAGAACAAAAAGCAAAAGACCGCAAGGAAATTCCTTACGGTCTAAAGTATAATCTGAAAAATTAGCCCTTAATCTGTGCAGCAACCTCTGCAGCGAAATCTTCCTGCTTCTTCTCCATTCCTTCACCAACTTCAAAACGAACCATCTCTTTGATTACAAGATCCTTAGAAACTGACTCAAGATACTTAGCTACAGACTGCTTTCCATCCTCAGCCTTAACGTATGTCTGGTCAAGAAGGCAAATCTCCTTTAACTGCTTAGACACACGACCTTCTACAACACCACCGAACATCTTCTCAGCTGTGATATTAGCCTTGTCTGCCATAGCTAACTCAGCAAGTGTAGCCTTAGCTGCGTCTGAAAGGAAGTTCCATACATAGTTCATGTTGTTCTTGTGCTCTTCAAAGTTATTGATGTCCTCATCGCTCCATAACTTCTCGTTGATAGCCTTATCAAGTAATTTGTTAAGGATTGGCTTTGGAAGAGTTGCAGCATCGTTTAATGCGCTGTCTACAGTAATCTCTCTAATCTTAGCAAGTTCCTCATCAGAGATGTCATTTCTGCTGATATACTGTGGGTTCATAGCTGCTACCTGCATAGCGATATTTGTGAGAGCCTCTTTTGCTGCATCATCACTTGCACCGTTTGCAGCGATAACAACACCGATTCTTCCGCCTCCATGGATATAAGAAGTAACTACATCACCTGTTACCTTTGCAAATCTACGAACAGATAACTTCTCTCCGATTGTAGCTGTTTTCTCAACAAGTAAATCGTTAAGTCCGTTTGTAGCAAGAAGAGCCTCGATGTCCTCTCCGTTTGCTCCAC
>CAVKUD010000160.1:0-6931 GCA_963659315.1 Senegalimassilia sp.
TGTATATATCTTGTAAGCCATCCAGCCTGGCGAGGGATTTGGAGATATTTACTGCCAGGGGATATGAGGTTGGGAAGATTTGTTGTGTGGACATGTTTCCGAATACTGTGCATTGTGAAACAATTTGTACTTTGTCCCGAAAGTGCCACGGGTAACACTAGAAAAAGAACTCCTTCGGGGGTTCTTTTTTATGCCTTAGTATGCAGAAAAGCTGCCAGTTGCCATGCATCCAGAGAAGCTGCCAGTGGCAGGTTCGATTGGTGGCAGGTTTTCTGTATGCCAAGGAGTGCCTAAAAGGCAGATTGACACTAGAACGGATTAATGATATTATTGTGACAAATATCGGAGTGGCACGTGACAAAAGCGGAAGAAGATGTGCAAATGATGGAAAGATGTATTTGTATGATTTTTTAGATATAAAAAAGAAACAGGCAACCCTCTCGGCTGAATGCCTACCAGACAAAAAACCAATTTTTATTTGAAATGCTAGCAAGAAATTTAAAACCTGTCAACAACAAATTTCAAGGAGCAACGATATTATGATTAACACATTTGAAGAAGCCCTGGAGCGAATCAAAGAACTTGAAGCAGAAAATAAGCAGCTCTTATCTGAACTGGAATATTATAGAAACAGAAATTATGGTGGAAGAAAAAAGCATAATGAAGCATGGATGGCTGCTTACAATGATTTTGCTATTAAGTATGAGAGTGGCATGAAAATTATGGAGATTGTTGAGAAGAGTGATATAAGCAGACGTACTGCGTATCGCTATAAAGCTTATTATGATGAAGTGAAGAAAATGCGGGGAGAAAAATAATATAAGTTTTATTGACTTTTATGCCCTGAAATATTATGATTAAGGGCATAAAAGTCAATGGGCTGTTTAAAGAAGGTGATTGGATGAATGTTTCGGATAAAATAGTACAGCTTGCAAAAGAAAATAATGGCATTGTTACAACTGCTATTCTTTCAGAAAAAGGAATACTGAGAGGAAATTTAAAAAGACTTGTTGACGAAGGCAGACTTGAAAAAACTGCGAGAGGAGTATATATTCTGCCAGAAATATTGGAAGATGAATTTGTGAATTTGCAGGCAAGATTCAAAAAAGGTATTTTTGCTAATGAAACAGCTTTGTTTTTGTGGGACTTAACAGATCGAACACCAAATAGATATGATATGACTTTTCCAGATAATTATAATTTGACAAATACAAAAAATGAAGGAGTAAATTGCTCAAGAGTGAAGCTAGAATGGTATCCCGAAGGGAAAACTCAAATAGAATCTCCAGGGGGAAATAAAATAATTGTATATAATATGGAACGGACGTTATGCGATATTTTGCGTAAACGAGGAGGAGTAGATACGGGAATTATTGCAGAAGCGTTCAAACGATATGTGGCTAGAAAGGACAAGGACATCACGCTTTTGTCAGAGTATGCGAAGAAATTTCGTGTTGAGGAAAAGATAAGAAGTTATCTGGAGGTGTTGATATGAAAAATGCAATGCAGCTTAAAGCTGTTATTAAGAATATATCAAAAAGTAAACATATCTCAGCACAGCTTGTAATGCAGAATTTTATGCTGGAGCGTTTGCTGGAACGAATCTCTGTTTCAAAGTATCATCAGAACTTCATATTAAAAGGTGGTTTCTTGATAGCGGCGATGGTGGGGATAGATACTCGTACCACTATGGATATGGATGCAACAATTAAAGGCAGATCAGTTAATGAAGAGAGCATTGAAAAGATGTTTCTTGACATTTGTAAAATTGATTTACATGATGATGTAGATTTTGAATTTAAGAAAATTAATGAAATACGAGAAGGTGATGAATACACAGGATATCGTGTTTCATTGTTGGCAAATTATCCACCAATGGCTGTACCTTTGAAAGTGGATATCACTACAGGCGATAAAATTACGCCGAGTGAGATAGAGTATCGTTTTAAACTGTTACTGGAAGAACGAGAAATCTCCGTACTTGCATATAATCTGGAAACAGTTATGGCAGAAAAGCTAGAAACAGTAGTTTCAAGAGGTGATCAAAATACAAGACCTAGAGACTACTATGATGTCTATATTCTTGTTAAACTGCAGTATAAAAATATTGACATCGAGTACCTAAAAGCAGCACTGGATGCAACATCAAAGAAAAGAGGTTCTTCTGAGGTGTTGAAAAACTATAAGAATATCATTGATGTTGTCAGAAACAGTGATGTGATGATTAAGCAGTGGAGGACTTATCAGAAAGATTTTGAATATGCAACTGATATTAGTTTCGATGAGGTATGTGGTGTTGTAGTGGAGATGATGGATTTATGTATTTGAGATATGATATTCCTATTGAGGCAAACTTTAAGAAGAATGTGAGTGTTAGGTGTAACTTGAGTAAGGAAATAAAAGAAGAAAATTTTAATTGAAAAGGAAAATCCCATTTATGATAATAAAAAATGAAATCCCAATCTTAGAATATGACAATTCATCCCCAGAGGTAATTAACCCCAATAGTGGCTGCGAAGAATTGAAACTGCCTGAAAAGTGTGTATTTGCTTTCTTAGGAGACTGTGTTGATGAATTTGCCATTAAGAGTAAGGCTAAGATTGCAGAAAAATTCGAGAATTGTTGCAGAATTACTAATATATATATTACAGAATATAAAAATCAGGAAATATGTCTGGTTCGTCCAAACATAGGTGCTCCGGCAGCTACACAGCTCTTGGATATGTTGATTGCCTGTGGATGTAAAAAAATAATAGCAACAGGTTCTTGTGGCGTACTTACAGATATTAAAGAAAATGCTTTTCTTATTCCGACAAATGCACTGCGTGATGAGGGAACATCGTATCATTATCTGCCACCAGCCCGTTATATTGAATTAAATCAGGATATGGTTAAAATAATTAAGACTTCATTTGATAAACAGGAAATTCCGTATGAAACATGTATGACCTGGACTACAGATGGCTTTTTTAGAGAGACACAGGAAATGGTTCAATATCGATTAAATGAAGGCTGCTCTGTTGTCGAGATGGAATGTGCAGCATTGGCAGCCTGTGCTCAAAAAAGAAGTGCAATGTTTGGACAATTCTTTTTTACAGCGGATTCATTGGCAAATGTTATGAAGCACGAGGAGAGAGGCTGGGGAATTACTTCTCATGAAAAAGCTTTGCAGCTTGCCTTGGAACTGGCGTGTGATATGTAGAGATAAAGTAAAAATAACACTGACATCTGTTTTGATGGATGTTGGTGTTTTTTCATTGCAAAAAATCCCCCATTCATTACATCCCCCTAAAACCCACCCTCCAAAATAGCGATATATA
Organism: Senegalimassilia sp.; assembly: GCA_963659315.1. Taxonomy (GTDB): domain Bacteria; phylum Bacillota; class Clostridia; order Lachnospirales; family Lachnospiraceae; genus Roseburia. Next base: position 3,321 of record CAVKUD010000160.1, read on the forward strand.
ATTTATCAGAAAACCCACATCCCGAATTTGGAGGTAAACATGAGGATATCCAATTACATAAACAAGGCAAATCCCATAATGGAAAGAAACACTGCTAAAACCCAGCATACAAGCAATCCGACAAGCGGAAAACCTACGGCAGGGCAAGCCGTGAAGCTCTCAATTTCTGACGAAGCAAGGGAGTCTTACCGCAGCCTGTTACAGCAGAACAGACAGGAAAGCTATGATGATATGCTAAAACAGAGAGAACTGCTAAAAAGTGGCAAAATCGTGGACATTGATTACGGCTATGAAATATCAAAGAAAGCCACAGACATGAACAAAGAAGCAGAAACTACCCAAGGCAGGACTTTAAGTCTTGCAGAGAAAACAAAGAATTATGCCACGGCATACACCAATCTGCGAGATGAAATTATTAAAGGTTATGAATCTGGAAGGCGGGAAATCTATGTGGCAGATGAAAACGGAACCCGCAAGCTTACACAGGATGAAGAACTGCGTAATTTAGATGCATCCTACAAGACAACGCTGGATGAATTTACGACAAGAGAGAAAACGAATGCACATGCCCGTGAGATTATTGGCAGAGAGATAAACAAAATTGCAAGCTTACATTGAGGAGTGAAAAGCAGAAACTTATAAAAATGCAAATATTTCCACTTGTTAGATACACCTAACTAATGTACAATGGTTAGCATAAACTAACAGGAGGTTACATACATGAAGAAAAATCCACTACAAATCCTATGGCTAATTCTGGGATTTGCAGCGATAGGACTAGGTGCTGTTGGCGTGGTATTACCAGTATTGCCAACAACACCTTTTCTGCTATTAGCATCATTTTGCCTTGCCAAAGGCTCAGAAAAGTTTCATACTTGGTTTATAGGTACAAAGCTATACAAGAACCACCTGGATGAGTTCGTCCAGAACCGAAGCATGACATTAAAGACCAAGCTTAGCATACTTCTTCCAGCGTCAGCTATGCTTCTTTTGGCACTTGTTGCTATGCCTAATAAGTACGGCAGGGCTTTTATAGTTTTTCTTATAATTTTTAAGTACGTCTATTTTTTCACGAGAATCAAGACTATTCCGATTGAAAAATAGCACAGGAGGAAAAATGAAATACATGACTTTCAACTCTTCATGTTCATATGCAGGACTCGCAAACATGCTGGAGCAATATGGAATTAACACAAATGACAGATTAATAGCAGAGACAATCAGGCTTCCTTACATGTTCGCATATGAGGATGGCACATATTTAGGAGGTCCCATGCTTCAATCAGCAGAATGGTTTGACTTGTATCTGAATCCCATAGGCTACAGAATGGTTGAAAGTCGGATTTCATCCACCAAAGCAGCTGATTATCTGCGGACACAAAAGACAGCAATGCTTGGAATTAAAATGGAAAAGGGTGGAAAACATGCAGTGGTTTACACGGGAGAGGAATCAGGTAAGCTGCTTTTCATAAATAATAAATGGGAGAAAGAGGCTGCCCCTGAATTGATAAGCCTTACAGCTGCTGAGTTAATTCAAAAAACTGACCCTGTCATAGTTATTGCAGGGCTTGAAGAAGTGCCACCAAAAGAAATTGATCTGACAGATAAATTAAGAAATTCGATTAGGGTATTGCGTGCGAACGAAGCGGAGATTATCAGCCTGTGCAATAAAGAGCAGACTGTTGAATATATAGGCTCAGGCTTAAACACCTTATTCAGACCTCTTTTCCTGGATGGAATTACTATGCTGCACCTGATAGGCGAGACAAGTTTAGCTGACAGGCTGCAGGAGCTGCAAAGTGAACTCTTGGGAGTGCTTAGGATGGATGGAAAAAAGGAAATTTATTTGAGGGAATACATTTCTTTAGAGCAGTTAGGCTGTGCTGTGGATGATTATATCAGCTTGATAACAAAACAAATTGCATAAAATCCTCTTGACAAGGCGGTTAGTCTATGCTAACTTATCAATAGGTTAGTTAAAACTAACTATGTGTAAATCATAAAAGACTTCTTTGACAACTGCTGGTGGGATTAGCCTCCCACTTGTCAAGGGACGAATTGGAAAGGAAGAGGAAAAGATGTATTTAGAAATTGAAAAGGTATATGGTAGAGAGATATTAGATTCCAGAGGAAATCCAACTGTTGAGGCAGAGGTTACATTGATTGACGGCACTGTCGGCAGGGGAACAGCACCATCCGGAGCATCAACTGGTGAGTTTGAGGCGCTAGAGTTAAGAGATGGTGATAAATCAAGATACCTTGGAAAAGGAACTACTAAGGCAGTAAATAATATCAATACTATAATTGCAGATACACTTGTCGGCATGGATGCATCTGATATTTATGCAGTTGACGCAGCTATGATTGAGGCTGATGGAACAAAGGACAAGTCCAAGCTTGGAGCAAATGCAATTCTTGCCGTTTCAATTGCGACAGCAAGAGCAGCAGCGACAGCTCTTGATATTCCTCTTTACAGATTTCTTGGAGGAATTCAGGGAACAAAATTACCTGTTCCAATGATGAACATTTTAAATGGTGGAGCACATGCGGACTCTGCCGTTGATACTCAGGAATTTATGATTATGCCTGTCGGCGCACCAAGCTTCAAAGAGGCTCTCAGATGGTGCGCAGAGGTTTTCCATTCTTTAAAGGCTCTTATTAAAGAGATGGGAGATGTGACCGCTGTTGGTGACGAGGGCGGTTTTGCACCAAACAAGCTTACCTCTGATGAGGAGGCAATCGAGAAGATTCTGGAGGCGATCAAGGCTGCTGGCTTTGAGCCGGGAAAAGACTTTATGATTGCCATGGATGCAGCTTCTTCTGAGTGGAAATCAGAAAAAGGCATTGGTTATTATAAACAGCCTAAGTCAGGCAAGGAATATACCTCAGAAGAGCTTATCGCTCACTGGGAGAGTCTTGTAGACAAATACCCTATCATCTCAATTGAGGATGGTCTGGATGAAGAGGACTGGGAAGGCTGGAAGCTGATGACAGAGAGAATTGGTCATAAGGTTCAGCTTGTAGGTGATGATTTATTTGTTACAAATACAGAGAGACTGTCAAAGGGAATTGCTTTAGGCGCAGCCAATTCAATACTGATTAAGCTTAACCAGATTGGTTCTGTTTCTGAGACTCTTGAGGCAATCAAGATGGCTCACAAGGCTGGTTACACAGCAATATCATCACACCGTTCAGGTGAGACTGCTGACACAACAATTGCAGATTTGGCGGTTGCCCTTAATACATGCCAGATTAAGACTGGCGCACCATCCCGTTCGGAGAGAGTTGCAAAATACAATCAGCTTCTTAGAATCGAGGAGGAGCTGGGAGATGCAGCCTGCTATCCACAGATGGATGCTTTTAACGTAAAGAAATAATAGTTGTCCTATAATCATAAGGCTTCAGACTTTAGCGGTCTGGAGCCTTTTTGTCTATATATTAATATTCCATTTCATCCCATTAAGAAATCATTAACATCCTTAAAAATTTCTCCTTTGATGCTATAATCTACACTGTAATTTATGGAACGAGGAGAAAGAAAAATGATAACTACCAAAAAAGCCATAGGTGGCTCATTCGCAGCAATCTGTGCATTAATTATAGCCCAGCTT
>CAVKUD010000161.1:0-6931 GCA_963659315.1 Senegalimassilia sp.
ACTCAAAGGCTCTTCTTGAGACAAAGAAACACGCTGTAAAAGCAACAGAAGAGGACTGGGGCAGGGAATATCTGGACTATATTTTATCCCTTAAGGTAGTGGATTCTATAGATGAGGCTATTGCCCACATAAACAAATACAATACTTCACATTCAGAGGCTATCATTACCAAAAATTATGATGCTGCCCAGCAGTTTTTGGATGAGGTGGACTCAGCCTGCGTATATGTGAATGCATCAACACGTTTCTCAGATGGAAATGAATTCGGATTTGGTGCAGAAATCGGAATAAGCACACAGAAGCTGCACGCCAGAGGCCCTATGGGACTTGAGGCGCTGACAAGCTACAAATATACCATATATGGCAGCGGTCAGATTAGAAAATAAATAAGAGTAAGAGGAAAATATGAGAGATTTAGAAGCAACACAGCAGTATGAATATATTGAGAAAGCAAGAAAGCATGTTGAGGAGCGTGAGCAGGCGATTGGTCGTAAGCTGACTTACAATGTAAAGACCTTTGGCTGCCAGATGAATGCCCGTGACTCAGAAAAGCTTGAGGGTATTTTAGAGCAGATAGGATATGTGGAGTCAGAGGATGAACATGCAGATTTTGTTGTATACAATACCTGTACTGTCAGAGAAAATGCAAATAACAAGGTATATGGACGCCTTGGGTATTTACAGAAATACAAGAAGCAGAATCCAGAGATGAGAATAGCCCTCTGCGGCTGTATGATGCAGGAGGAGACTGTTGTATCGAAAATCCAGAAGAGCTACAGATTTGTGGATTTGATTTTTGGTACCCATAATATATATAAATTTGCAGAGTTAGTCTGCAATATGTTTGAGTCCAATTCCATGATTGTAGATATATGGAAGGACACTGATAAAATCGTAGAGGATTTACCTGTAAAGAGAAAATTCTCCTTCAAATCAGGTGTAAACATCATGTTTGGCTGCAATAACTTCTGCAGCTACTGTATCGTACCTTATGTAAGAGGCCGTGAGAGAAGCAGGGAGCCTCGTGAAATCATAAAAGAGATTGAGTCACTCGTAGCAGACGGAGTATGTGAAATTATGCTCCTGGGACAGAATGTCAACTCATATGGCAAAACACTTGACAATCCAATATCCTTTGCAGACCTGCTCCGTGAGGTCAATAAAATCGAGGGCTTAAAGCGAATCCGTTTTATGACTTCTCATCCAAAGGATTTGTCAGATGATTTGATTCAGGCAATGAGAGAGTGCGATAAGGTCTGCAAGCATTTTCATCTGCCACTTCAGTCTGGAAGCTCAAGAATCCTAAAGATTATGAACCGTCATTACGACAAGGAACAGTATCTGGAGGAGGTCAGAAAGCTTCGTGAGGCTGTGCCTGATATTGCACTGACTACAGATATTATTGTGGGCTTCCCAGGAGAGACTGAGGAGGATTTTGAGGAGACAATGGATGTGGTAAAGCAGGTCAGATATGACAGTGCCTTTACCTTTATCTACTCAAAGAGAACCGGTACACCTGCTGCCACAATGGAGGGACAGGTGCCAGAGGATGTGGTCAAGGAGAGATTTGACAGACTCTTAAAGGAAGTGCAGACCATCTCTACAGAGAAGGCTATGCAGCTTGAAGGACTCACAAGACAGGTGCTGGCAGAGGAGATGGACGAGCAGAATCCAGAGTATGTGACAGGTCGTCTTGACAACAACGCAGTTGTGCATTTTCCTGGAACAGAGGATATGATTGGCAATCTGCATAATGTAAGATTAAATGAATGTAAAGGATTTTATTATATAGGTGAGATAGTAAATGACTAAGAGGGCAGGAAAAAACGATATCATTTTTCTTACTGCAATCCTTATTCTTGCAGTAGCTGTCTTTGTTGTATTCAGATTTTTCTTTTCTGACAAGGGGGATGTGGTTGACATCTCTGTTGATGGTACACTTTATGGCACCTATCCACTTGACACTGATGCGAGAATTGAGATAAAAAACAGTTCTGGTCAGGTGACTAATATACTTGTGATTGAGAATAATTCGGCTCATATGGAGGAAGCGACCTGCCCGGATAAGCTGTGTATGAAGCAGAAGGCTATATCCAAGGATAATGAGTCTATAATATGTCTTCCAAACAAGGTTGTTGCTACAGTCACAAGTGAGAATGAGTCGGATATTGATGTGATATCCAGATAAGTAAGAGGCAGAATATGAAAAACAAAATAGCTTACTGGGGTGTTTTTCTGGCTTTGGCACTGGTATGCAGCTATGTCGAGTCCCTAATCCCCATATCGTTTGGAATACCAGGCGTGAAGCTTGGGCTTACAAATATTGTTGTTATTCTTATGCTTTACACTATTGGTGCTAAGGATGCAATCCTTATATCAGTTTTACGAATAATTCTGGCTGGCTTTATGTTTGGAAATGCATTCAGCATTATCTATTCTCTGGCTGGAGGAATCTTAAGCTTTGTAGTCATGCTTTTATTGAAAAACACAGGGAAGCTTAAAATCCTGTCGGTCAGTGTGGCAGGCGGAATCAGTCATAATGTAGGACAGCTCATAGTGGCTGCACTTATAGTTGAAAATTATAATATACTTTTTTATGTTCCTGTGCTGATAATAGCAGGAATTATTACCGGTTTCCTGATTGGCTTATTAGCTGGTGAGATAGTTTTGAGAATTGGCAGCCGGTTTAAGTTTTAGGAGGCAGAATGTATTCATATATTAAGGGAGAGCTTGCAGAAGTAAATACAGACCATATAGTCATTGACGTGGGTGGAATAGGATATATGATTTATATTCCAGCCCAGTCGATTAATTATCTGCCGGGTATTGGTGAAATGCTCAAGGTGCATACATATCTTTATATGAGAGAGGATGCCATGATTCTTTATGGTTTTCTCACCAAGGATGATTTGGAGATGTTTAAGCTGCTTATAACAGTTAGCGGTATCGGACCCAAGGGAGGTCTGGCTATCCTGTCTACCCTAAGCTCAGATGATTTGCGCTTTGCAGTCTTATCAGGAGACTCAAAGGCTATTTCCAAGGCTCCGGGCATAGGCTCAAAGACAGCCCAGAGAGTTATCTTAGACCTGAAGGATAAGTTGTCACTTGAGGATGCTTTTGAGAAGAAGCTTGAGCATGAGAATGAGAAAATCAATGTCAGCTCTAACAGCCAGGTCAAAAATGATGCGGTTATGGCACTTAATGCCCTGGGCTACTCATCAACAGAGAGCCTTAAGGCTGTTTCCAAGGTTGATATAACAGAGGATATGGATGTAGAGGATGTGCTCAAGGCAGCTCTTAAGCATATGTCTCTGTTTTAGTGAGGTCAGAATAATATGCAAAACAGGACTATTTCCACACAGTTGCAGGAAGAAGATATAAAAATTGAATCAAATCTGCGTCCCCAGACCTTAGATGACTATATTGGTCAGCAGAAGATTAAGGATAATCTAAAGGTCTTTATAGAGGCAGCCAAGGCAAGAGGCGAGGCTTTAGACCATGTACTTTTCTATGGGCCTCCGGGACTTGGCAAGACAACTCTTGCAGGCATCATAGCAAATGAGATGGGAACCCATGTCAAAATCACATCGGGACCAGCTATAGCAAAGCCGGGAGAGATGGCAGCCATACTTAATGGCTTACAGGAGGGAGACATTCTCTTTGTAGATGAAATCCACCGCTTAAACCGCCAGGTAGAGGAGGTGCTTTACCCTGCCATGGAGGATTACGCAATTGATGTGATGATTGGAAAGGGCGAGTCGGCAAGGTCTATAAGACTTAATCTGCCAAAATTCACGCTTGTAGGTGCTACAACCAGGGCTGGTATGCTCTCAGCCCCACTGCGTGACAGGTTTGGTGTGGTTAACCATATGGATTTTTACACTGTAGATGAGTTAAAGAGTATTATAATTAATTCATCTAAGGTGCTTAATGTATCAATAGATGATAAGGGAGCCTACGAGATGGCACGCAGGTCAAGGGGAACGCCTCGTCTTGCAAACCGCCTCTTAAAAAGGGTCAGGGATTTTGCCCAGGTCAAGTATGACGGTGTGATTACCTACGAGGTGGCATCCCTTGCCCTTGATTTGATGGAAGTAGATAAATACGGTCTGGATCAGAGCGACAGACAGATTTTACTTACAATAATAGAGAAATTCGGTGGTGGTCCTGTGGGACTTGACACTCTGGCAGCGTCAATCGGAGAGGACTCCGGTACTATTGAGGACGTTTACGAGCCGTATCTGGTCAAGAATGGTTTTATAAACAGGACTCCTAAGGGAAGAGTGGCGACTGATTTTGCCTTTGAACATTTCGGAATCAAAAGAGAATAAACAGTATTGCCTTTTGTATATTATAGAGTGTATAATATACTATATATTGTAGAAAACAGCATGGAGGATACGATATGTCTGCCAAAACAAGTGCGGAAGTTGTAATAGATGGTAAAGTTTATACCTTAAGCGGATATGAGGGAGAGGAATATCTGCAAAAGGTTGCAGCATATATCAATGGAAAGATAACAGAATATGATACATTAGAAGATTACAGGCATCTTCCTCTCAACATGAAGAGTACCTTAATCCAGCTTAATATAGCTGATGATTACTTTAAGGCTAAGGCTCAGGTGGAGAAGCTTGAGAGAGATATTGAGCTTAAGGATAAAGAAATCTATGACCTTAAGCATGATTTAATCTCTAATCAGATTAAGACTGAGACAGCAGAATCCACAATGAAGGAGCTAGAGGCTGAAAACAGGGAATTATTATTAAATAAAGCCCGTTTGGAAGCCACTCTGGAAGAAAATCTGCTGGATGGGAAGGCAAAAAAGAAATAAACCCACATAAAATCAAAGGAGACGGAGGATTGCTTTCTGTCTCTTTTTTCTTAAAGAAATAAGCAGACAATCTTAATATTAATATAAGATTATAAGGCAGGAGAATATGCTATGATAAATAGAGATTTTGAAGTGCTTGCGCCGGCTGGTTCTTTTCAGACCTTTAAGGCTGTAATAGAGGCTGGGGCAGATGCTATATATGTGGGAGGCTCAAGATTTGGTGCCAGAGCCTACGCTGACAACTTCACAGAGGAGGAGCTGCTTAATGCCATAGATTATGCCCATTTGAGGGGCAAAAAGGTATATCTGACAGTCAATACTCTTCTGAAAAATGATGAGATAAATGATGGCTTATACGACTATCTGCTGCCATTTTACTTAAAGGGGCTTGATGCAGTTTTAGTACAGGATTTTGGAGCCTTAAGCTATATACATAAGGCTTTTCCTGATTTGCCGATTCACACAAGTACACAGATGACTGTGACAGGGATAGAGGGAGTTAAGCTCCTCCAAAGCTATGGTGTGACCAGAGTTGTCATGGCGAGGGAGACAAGCCTTGCTGAAATGAAGAAGATACATGAAGCAACTGGAATGGAGCTTGAAGCCTTTGTACATGGTGCATTATGCTATTGCTATTCGGGTCAGTGCCTTTTCAGCAGTCTCTTGGGAGGCAGAAGTGGAAACAGAGGCAGATGCGCCCAACCCTGCAGGCTTGCTTATACAGTGCTTGATGAAAAGCAGGATGAACTTTTAAGGGATTCCTACATACTCAGCATGAAGGATATGTGTGGTATAAGGGATATAAAGGAGCTTAAGGAAGCTGGTGTGTATTCGCTTAAGATAGAGGGGCGCATGAAACGTCCTGAGTATGCAGCTGGTGTGGTTTCCTTTTACAGAAAATATGTGGACAACATGAAGCCTGTGACAGAAGCTGATTATAATAAGCTTAAGTCTCTTGGAAACAGATGTGGTTTTACAGATAATTACTATTTTAACCACAATTCAAAGGATATGGTTACATATGAGAAGCCTAATTTTGCTGTGGAGGATGAATGCTTTGTGAGCCAGATATCTGCCAGATATGTAGATACAGAGTCGAAGCTTTCGGTAAAGGGGACTTGTGTCCTGAATGAAGGAGAAAATTCATTTTTTACAGTAGAGTGCAGGAATCTGGTCTATACAGCAACTGGCGCAATAGTTGATAAAGCCCAGAAAAAGCCGCTTATTGAGGATGATGTCAGAAAACGTCTGGCTAAAACCGGTGATACATCATTTGTCTTTGATGAGCTTGATGTAGTTATGGATGATAATATCTTTATGCCAAATGGGGCTATAAACGAGCTTAGGCGTAATGCTCTGGACGGCTTAAAGGAAAAGCTGTTAAACCCATACATGAGAGAGGAAAGCCAGTGCTTAAGACCAGCGCCTGCACCTGTGGCTGATTTATCCGCAGATTTACAAAATACCTACAGTGCCTCTGTTGAGAATACAGACCAGCTCGATGAAGTATGTAAGAGCAGTTTTATCTCGAGAGTATATATAGACTGGAACAGATACAGCCTTGATGGTTTTGATGCGGAAGTGGCAGCTGATATAGAGCTGTGTACTTCAAATGACAAGAAGATGTATATTATCCTGCCTGCCATCTGCAGGGACAGGACATATAATTACCTGCTTTCAAAACAGGAGCTGTTAGGGAAGAGCGGCATATCAGGCTTTCTTGTAAAAAACTATGAGGAGCTTGGCTGGTGTCTGGCTGCCTTCCCTGACAAGGAGATAATCACAGACCACAACCTCTATACTTATAATGATTATGCGGTGAATGCTTATCATGCACTTGGTATAAGCTTAGACACCATGCCATTAGAGCTGAATGGCAAGGAGATAGGCAGACGGTCAAATGCCAATACAGAAATGATTGTATATGGATATTATCCCCTTATGACCTCAGCCCAGTGCGTACACAAAAACTCACAGAAATGTGACAAGTGTAAGCAGATAACATATTTAAAGGACAGATATAATAAGCTTTTTCCTGTAAAGAATATGTGTAATGAATGTTATAATGTGATTTACAACAGCTTACCGACCCTGCTC
>CAVKUD010000162.1:0-6801 GCA_963659315.1 Senegalimassilia sp.
GTCATGATTGTTTCTATTATAAGTCCCAGATATGGGTGTATCATGTAAGCCCCAACTAAAATTATTATCGCTGCTATGGCTGTAATGATTATAACTACAAATACAAGAATTGCTCCTTTTCTTAGTTCTTTTGCTGTGTCTCTGTCAGTCCCAGCAGCTTCCTTACTGCGATAATTGAGGAGTTTTTTCTCAAGTCCTGATATAAGGCTTCCTATTAATCTGATTGGATGGAAAAGCCAGTATGGGTCTCCCAATATCAAATCCAATATAAATCCTGCAAAAAATGCTATTATGTGAAATTTCATTTATGGTCTCCTAAGTATTATAGCTCTGTAATACTGCTAAAGCCTATCTTATCTGTGGCTTTCCTGCTTGTGGAATCGCCATAGCCAACTTGGTCATCCCACAAATAATTAAGAGTGCAGATATATCCTCTTCCGTTCTTCACCTGATAATCAAAATACTCTCCTCCACTATAGGCGTGCATGAGAGCCATTATTGTGCCTCCGTGTACTACAAGTCCTATTGTAGGTTGATTTATTTCTGCATCCTGTGACAATTTTATGTCTTTCCTTAATTCAGCTAAAGAATCCCTGGATTTGATATTTTGTAAAGTAGTCTTCTGCTTGTGTAATTCATCAAGCAATTTTTCAAAACCAAACTTACACCTGCTTATATACGCCTCCTGGCTCTCTCCTCCTGGAAAAGGTAGAATACCATTGCTGTCAATCCATGCCTGATATCTGGCATCATCCTTTAAGTCCTGATAGTTTTTCCCTTCAAATTCTCCAAAATCCATCTCTGAAAACTCTGGCACTATATGTGCCGTCATATCAGGGTAAATAAGCTGTGCTGTCTGCAGGCACCGCTTCATGGGGCTTGTGAATAAAATATCAATCTCAGGATAGAGACTTTCTTTACACGCTCTTTTTATTTTTTCTGCTCCGTCAGGACTTAAGTCCTCATCTGTTTTTCCCAGATACCTATGCTCTTTATTGGATGCTGTCTCGCCGTGACGGATAAGTACCAGCCTTATTTTATCCTCTGCTTTATTCCACATATTACACGTTCTACCTCATCTGCTCTCTTTGCAAGCTCTATAAGTATTCTGCCTGTCTGCTCCCTGTATTCTCTCTCAAAGGCGTCGATTGGGACTATTCCGTTTCCAATCTCATCGCTTATGATGATTATTTCTGCTTTGTCCTCGTTTGCGTCCAGGAAGACTTCTATTTCCTGCTGGGGGGTTCTGCCTTGTTTTAGGGCATCTTTTACCCACAGGTGGAAGTGATTTACTATTATTGTCTGGGCAGGCTCTGCTGTGCAGGATGCGTCCGCATTAAAGTCTGGGGCGTCAAGGATTGTGACGCTTTTGCTGTCTTTTAGGTCATTTAGGGTTGCTTGTAGTTTGCCTTGGGCGTAGCCGCCGATTATAAGAGTCATTTTTTGCCTCGCTTTGTGTTTATTAATATATTTAGGTTGTGTATGGAATGGTGTGTGGGCACTGGGAATGTTGTGGGCAAGGTTACGAATATAAGATTTTCTAAATGTTCTGATTAAGGTATTTACTTATTGACGCAAGCACTCGACCGACAAAACCTGCCACTGGCAGCTTTTGCCGGACACTTTGGCGCATTCGCCATCCATGGCTCAGGTCTCGTTCTCGGCAACGTCCTGTTGCCGAGTTGCTGGATTGTGTACAGAACATTAAGAAAATCTAATATTCTTCACAAAGCCCACTACATCCCCTGTACCCACACACCATTCCAATCGTTACGTTTTGATATATTTTTTTGCCTGATATGTGTTTTATTTTTTATATTTACTTTGCATTCAATAAATAGCTTTAAGTATTTGTACAGACATTTTAGCTTCATTAATATTGAAAATATAGAATTTCTATATCCAACCATTTTTCTCATGTACAATATAAATATACATAAGTATCATTAAGCGTTAAATAGAAAAATTTCAAGCAAAGCGAGGATGATGGTCATTCCTCCCTCACAAAGCACTACAAAGTACCCTGCTGTGTCTCCTGTTATTCCGCCAAATTCCTTTTTACTGCGATAATGATAATATGCAAATACTGCGATTGCGGTGACAACCGCTGCGACTCCTGCTATTAATGACTGCCAGAGCATGTAGGCTATACATATGGCAGCCTGCAGATACAAGGTTATTTTTACTATATTTTTCTGGGCATTATCGGCAAATGTAAATAGGAGTCCGTCTTGCTTTGCGGATTTGAAGGTTACCACACCTATTCCGCTTAAGCATCTTGACAGGACAAAGCCCGCGCACAGTATTTTAAGGATTGTATTATCTTTTATTTCTGAAAAGGCTCCTATATAAATCATTCCATACAGTGCAAGCATTATCACTGCAAAGGCTCCTATATGTGAGTCCTTAAGTATCTCAAGCTTTTTCTCCCTGGACTGGTATGAGTGGAGGGCATCCATTGTGTCCATAAAGCCATCCACATGAAAACCTCCTGTCACCAGGACTGGTATTGCTACCCCTATCATGCTGTAACACAATTCCCCTATTCCAAATCTGTCGCATATGATTTTCCACAGATAGATTAAGGCTCCTGTCACCGCACCTATCCATGGGAAAAAGCTCAGCATATATTTCATATCCTCTTCCTTCCACTCAAACTGTGGCATGGGAATACGAGAATACATTGAAAATGCTATTATAATTGATTTTATAATCCGCAATTTGCTTTCCTCTTTCTTCTATTCTTCATTTCAAAATTCAACCTAGCTGCCTGTCACGTTTTACCTTGAATTTATAACCGGGATTCCTACCACAACCTCAACTACTTCATCTGCCATCCGGGCTAACTTCACATTAATCTGTCCGATTGCTTCTATGTAGTCCATGGTAGTCTGGTCGTATACAATCCCATCCTCAAAGACATTGTTTGATACCACCACAAGCTGGCTTGTGCTTTCTTTCAGCAGCTTCATTCCTGCTATGATTTTTTTTACAACCGCTTCCTTATCAGTTATTTTTCCATCTGCAAACATCTCATTTGCCACAAGGTTTGACATGCACTCAAGCAGGGCTGCCCTCTTATCAGGACTGCTTTCTTGCATTTTGCCTATAGCCTGCTCTATCTCTGTCTGCTGTTCGATTGTGACAAAGCCCTTTCCGTTTCTCATCTGGCGGTGCCTTGCTATTCGCTTTTTGCCTTCCTCGTCATAGACCTGCATGGTGGCAATATAATATCTGTCACAGTCCTTCGCCAGCTCTACTATGCGGTTTTCTGCATACTCTGATTTGCCGCTGCCACTGCCGCCTGTTACCAATATCATCATTACGAAAACCTCTCATACTGCTCAACCTGTATATTTGAAAAGGTTGTCCTATTCCCATAAATACTCATTGCCATATCCAGCATGGAAAACATCATAACTGCACCTGTTCCCTCACCTAGGGCAAGCCCTGCATCTATGACTGGATTAAGTCCAAGCTCATCTGCTATAAGCCCTACTGCTGGCTCTTTTCCCTTGTGGGATGGGATTAAATATGCCTTTACTCCTGGCAGCATACGCTCTGCCACAAGGGCTGCAACCATGCTGATTACGCCATCTAGCACTATTGGCATATGATAGACAGCTCCACCTATGCACACTCCTGCAAGCCCTGCTATATCAAGTCCTCCAACTGTTTTAAGCACTGTTAAGGCTTCTGCCCTGTACAGATCATATTTTTCTATTGCATCTGTTATAACCTGCTGCTTTCTGGATAAGCCCTGATTGCTTAGTCCAGCACCTCTGCCTGTCACCTTTTGTGGGTCACACCTTAGAAGTGCTGCGGCTATTGCACTGCTGGTTGTGGTATTTCCAATTCCCATTTCTCCTGTAGCAATTATATTATATCCCTTTAGCTTACAGGATGAAACAAGTTCTATGCCCGTAGCAATGGCACGGATTGTCTCCTCCTCTGTCATGGCTGGCTCTTTACTGAAATTTCTGGTTCCAGTTCTTATTTTTTTATTCAGGACTCCATCTATTTTCTCTGTATTATTCATTCCTATATCAACAGGAATCGTCTCTGCTCCTATGGACTGTGCCATCCTGCACACCGAGGACTGCTTCTTTGCCATGGACTGAGCTACCTGCCAGGTAACGCTCTGGTCTGACTGGGTGACTCCTTCCTCCACAATGCCATTGTCTGCGCACATTATGAGCACGGCTTTCTTTGATAAGTCTATCTCATCAGTTCCAAGAATTGCGCCGATTTGCGCTGTAAGCCCTTCAAAGCTTCCCATTCCGTCAAGGGGCTTTGCTATGCTGTCCCAGTTTTTCTTTACCTGTTTCCTGACCTCTTCATCTGGTGGGCAAATATGTATTTTCCCTAATTCTTCTCTTGTATATTGGCTAAAGCTTTGCTTCTCTGAGCATTCCATAGATTTCCTCCATATCCAGATACAGCCTTAATGTATCTGCCAGCTTGTCGTATTGCTTTTCCTTAAAGGTCTGGTAGTCCTCATATCTGCCGTTTTCTATTTTTATGCCTTTATTATCGGCAAGCTTTTTGACTATTCTTGTGGCAATTTCTCCTGTGTCGAAAAGTCCATGCACATAGGAACCATACACATGAGTATTGTCCTGCGATGATACTACATTTCTCACGACCTTTTTTTCATCTGTATTATTCCACTCTTCACCACTCTCATATTTGTCATTATCATTTTCAACACATGTGCTGCCCATACAATCATCATAAAAACTCTCGCCCATGTGTATTTCATAGCCCTTGAACTCACATCCCGACAGCCCTCTTAAGCTTCCATATATATCATCAATCCTGCCCTCTATCTGGCAGCGCTTCTTTTCACTTTTAAGTATGGTCTTTATAGGAAGAAGCTCCATTCCTCTGATTTTTCCTCCCTCTTCGACCGTGTCTGGATCTGATATTTCATTTCCCAGCATCTGGTAGCCTCCACAGATACCAAAGACTGGTATATCATTAGCTAACTTCTTCACCGCAGCTTCCAGACCATTCTGACGCATCCATTTCATATCTCCCATAGTGTTTTTACTTCCCGGCAAAAACACCATGTCTGGATGTCCCAATTCACTGATAGAAGTCACATATCTCACTGTAACCTCTTTCATCTGTTCAAAGACATTAAAATCCGTAAAATTAGATATTCTGGGGTATCTGATTACTGCAATATCAATCAGTCCCTCTTCTTTTTTGTCAAACCTCTCTGTGAGGCTGTCCTCATCCTCCAGAGACAGCTCCATATATGGCACAACGCCAGCCACAGGCACATTGCCCTTTTCCTCAAGCATCTGTATGCCAGGGTCAAGTATTGACTTGTCCCCTCTGAATTTATTGATAATAAGCCCCTTTACCCTGTCCTTCTCCTCATCTGTCAAAAGCATAAGTGTACCCAGAAGCTGTGCAAATACGCCGCCTCTGTCGATATCTCCCACAAGCAGTACAGGCGCATCCACCATCTCTGCCATGCCCATATTTACTATGTCATTTTCCTTCAGATTAATCTCTGCTGGGCTTCCTGCCCCCTCTATCACAATAATGTCTGCCTGCTCTTCAAGCTTCCTGAATGCCTTTTTTATATCAGGTATAAGCTCCTTCTTGTAGGCAAAATAGTCTCTGGCGCTCATATTGCCTATGACCTCACCATTTACAATCACCTGTGAGCCTGTATGATTAGTAGGTTTTAGTAATATGGGATTCATGCACACCATAGGTCTTATCTGCGCCGCCTCCGCCTGCATGACCTGGGCACGCCCCATCTCAAGCCCCTCTGTGGTTATAAAGGAATTGAGCGCCATATTCTGTGACTTAAAGGGTGCCACCCTGTAGCCATCCTGTTTAAATATTCTGCACAAACCTGCTACTAAGAGACTTTTGCCTGCATTTGACATTGTGCCCTGCACCATTATTACTTTTGCCATCTATTTTCAACCTCTCGTCTATATTATAAGTATATATCCAGACTTGTCACATTAAATGTTATATCACTTATAAAATTCCACTGCTATATCTTTATCTTTTGCATATTGAAGCAGCTCTCTGTTTTTCTGCTCATATGTGCCAAAATCATCCTCACCTTTACAGCAAATCACCTTTTTACAGCCAGACAATATCTGCTTTGCCTCTTCAAGGACTTCATCTGACACAGGTTCAAAAGCCTCTGCCTCTATGAGTTTAGCCGCCAGTGCCCTGGCAACTGGATAGTCCAAATCGTTCTTATATAAGATTCCTGTTGCAAAGGGTATTCCCGCTCTCTGCAATCTGTGATACAGCTTACGCCCCAGACCATTTCCTCCTATGACAAAAACCTCTGGCTCTCCGTCAATCCTCATAAGCTCTGCGTCTCCGCTCTCATCATCAAAGCTGCCTGCTGCCAGACCAAAAAGCTCTGCTATATATCCCGCTTTAAAAATCTCATCTGGCCTGCCGAATTTTTCTACATATCTGCCCTTTACGCATAATATCTTATCCGATATTTTCTGCGCCAGCTCAAGCTCATGGAGTGACATAATAACTGTAAGCTTTTTCCTCTTTTTAAGCTCCTCAAGTGTAGATAAAAATTCAAGCTTGTACCTGATGTCCAGATAGGATGTAGGCTCATCCAGTATGATTATCTCTGGCTCCTGGCACAGACACCTGGCAAGCATCACCCTCTGCCTCTGTCCGTCGCTTATGTGGTTAAAATCCATATCCTTTATCTCTGTGATATGTACAAGCTCCATGGCTTCCTTTACAACCTGATAATCCTCATCTGACAATATGCCAAAGTGCCCTGTATATGGA
>CAVKUD010000163.1:0-2718 GCA_963659315.1 Senegalimassilia sp.
CATCCTCAACGGTTTTGTCCAGATATTTTCTTATACTTGTTCTGTGAAATATTTCTTTCATTTTGTAAACCTCCATTTTTTATATGCATTGTAACATAAATAAGCGCAAAATGCAGATAAGTAGTTGTCAACTGAGAATGCAATAAATTTTTTTTGACTTTTTTCAAATCAATAAATATAATAATCCCTGAACGAGTAGCAAACTTGCGTAAATCCAGTT
This sequence comes from Senegalimassilia sp., assembly GCA_963659315.1. GTDB lineage: Bacteria > Bacillota > Clostridia > Lachnospirales > Lachnospiraceae > Roseburia. Next base: position 221 of record CAVKUD010000163.1, read on the forward strand.
TTGCTGCTCGTTTTATTTTATATATGCCATTAAAAAGGGAATCTATCAGGCACTGGATGGCGGTGTGGAGTCCCTGGTAATTTCACTTCTCAGACAGCTTGTGCTTATACTGCCACTGGCAGGCACTTTTTCAATCTTTGTCAGAAATGGTCAGGCGGGAGTCTCACTAATCTGGTGGGCTTTTCCTGTCACAGAGCTTGTGGCTTGTCTTGTGGGGTTTGCCTTCTTAAAGAGGATTTGCAAGAAAAAGAATGCCCGACGCCTCTTAAGGCACCTGCTGGAATTTCATAAAAACAACACAGTGGTTCAATAATCATGCCCATCCTAATATCCGATTTACAACCTGGGAAGACTATGCAATCATGTCAATGGTTGAAAAGGGGCTTGGAATCGGCATACTTCCTGAAATGATTTTAAAGCGCATACCCTATGAGATTGCTATACGTTCATTTAAAAAGCCATATTACAGGGAGATTGGTCTGGCGATGAAGAATAGGGACAAGCTGACACCGGCAGCGAAAAAATTTCTGGAATATTTGCGTTTTTCTTAGCTTTAACGACTATCCTATATGAAAGCTATGATAATGTAAAATGGCTTTTAATTTTCACAATATAATGATATAATTTTCTAAAATGTTGATTGTAATACATTTATTCTATCCAAAATGTTGATTTTGTACAATAAAAGTTTGTTTTTATGTTGTTTGGAGGTGCTATATGTTAAAAAGAAAGGCAACAGATTCTATCAAAAACTGGGCAGACACAAAAAATAAAAAATGCCTTGTTGTTCAAGGAGCCAGGCAGACAGGAAAAACGTATATTATCGAACGATTTGCAGAAGACAACTATGAAGAACTGGTTGAAATTAATTTTAAACAAATGCCATCTGCTATGGATATATTTTCTGGTGATCTCACAGTTGATGCTATGGTTATGGGTATGCGATTCCGCTTTCCAGAGAAAAAAATCATTCCAGGTAAAACACTGATTTTTTTAGATGAGATTCAGGAATGTCAGGAGGCAATAACATCACTCAAGTTTTGGGCATTGGATAATAGATATGATGTAATTGCATCTGGTTCGCTTCTTGGAATCGACTATAAGCGTGCTTCATCTTATCCCGTTGGTTATGTTGATTATTTAAAAATGTATGGTATTGATTTTGAAGAATTTCTCTGGGCAATGGGAATTTCCGCAGATATGATAGAAAATATTTGCAGCTATTTACATTCTAAAACTATTATTCCAGACGCAATTAACAGTCAAATGATGAACTATTTTAGGCAATATATCGCAATCGGTGGCATGCCCGAAGCTGTACAAAAATATATAGATACAAAAGATTTTAGAGAAGTTGATAAGATTCAAAGAAATCTATTACAGGGATATCAGTATGACATTGCTCATTATGCTACTGCTGAGGAAAAGGTAAAAGCAGAAAAATGTTATCTTTCACTTGCACGGCAGTTACTGGATAAAGAAAATCATAAATTCCAGTATAAAGAAGTTGAACATGGTGGTCGTGCGCAAAAATATTTTTCAAGTATAGAGTGGCTGCTTCGTGCAGATATAGTTCATTTGTGCAAACTCGTAACAGATGTCAGATTTGATTTGGACGATTATTCAAGAGATGATTTTTTCAGAGCATACACGACAGATTTATCCTTATTAATGGCAATGAAGGATTTTTCCTTAAAGCAGCATATTGTGGAAAACACCTTATCTGGCAACTCAAAAGGTGGTATATTTGAATGTGCCATAGCAGATGCCCTATATAAAAAAGGCTATCCTTTATATTTCTATAAAAATGATACTACGAAAAGAGAAATTGACATCATTATTCAAAAAGATGGCATGGTTGTTCCTATTGAAGTCAAAAGCAAAAATGCACGAGCTAATTCTCTAAAATCACTATTAAAAAATAGCTCAGATATTTCCTATGGTTATAAATTTATTGACGGAAATATTGGTGTGGATGACGATGGTATCATTACATTGCCCTTATATATGAGTGCATTTATTTAGGGCAAACCCACTATGCCTTACAAGCATAATACACTATGTAATATAAGCATTAGACATAACAGCATACAGCGACATATAATAAATGCGTAGGATGAAATTCATCCTACGCATTTTTGCCTATATACACGAACCAATATCAGATGATGTTAAAACTTATGTATACAAGGCAAATTTAATATATATAGCATAAATCAATGCACAATCAGGAGGTATCAATTATGTCAAAAAAACTCGTAGCATACTTCAGCGCAAGCGGAGTAACCAAAAAGACAGCAGAAATGGTCGCAGAAGCAGGAAATTGTGACTTATATGAGATTACACCAAAGGTACCATATACAAAAGCAGATTTAAACTGGATGGACAAAAAGGCAAGAAGCACAGTAGAGATGAACGATAAGACCATCCGCCCTGAGCTTGGTGGTGACGATTTGGACGTATCTGCATACACCGAAATCCTTCTCGGTTTTCCAATC
>CAVKUD010000163.1:2728-6751 GCA_963659315.1 Senegalimassilia sp.
GGTGGTATGTTGCACCAACCATCATCAATACATTTTTGGAGAAATATGATTTTTCTGGCAAAAAAATCATTCTCTTTGCCACATCAGGCGGAAGTGGATTTGGCAATACAGTAAGCGAGCTTCAGCCATCTGCACCTGATGCAGAAATCGTTGAAGGAAAGCTGCTTAACCGCATGAATAAGCAGGAAATCGCTGATTGGGTTAAATCCTTGTAATTAGTTTCCAGCAGACCAAACTGCCACAAACTGATTTTCATAGACAGCTTTGGCTAATTTATAGCAACATAAAATAACACCCTAATAGAAAAGAGGATTACAAAATGGCAAAAATCACACAGACAGCAGGAAGAAATGCCCTTGGAGAATTTGCTCCAGAGTTCGCACATTTCAATGATGATGTTCTTTTTGGAGAGAACTGGAATAATGAAGATATAGATGTAAAAACTAGAAGTATAATAACTGTCGTAGCCCTCATGGCTCAGGGAATCACAGACTCTTCTCTGAAATTCCATTTGGAGAATGCCAAAAATCACGGTGTCAGCCAGAAGGAAATCGCAGCTATTATCACACATGTCGCATTCTACGCAGGCTGGCCAAAGGGCTGGGCAGTATTTAATCTGGCAAAAGAGGTCTGGAATGTAAACGAGGGCGACCTGCCATACGAGGATGAAGCAATGAGAGCCCATGCAAAGGAAATGGTATTCCCAATCGGTGCCCCAAATGATGGATTTGCCCAGTATTTTTCTGGAAAGAGCTTCTTAGCGCCTGTTTCTACAAGCCAGGTTGGCATATTTAACGTGACATTTGAGCCAGGCTGCCGCAACAACTGGCATATCCACCATGCCAAAAATGGTGGCGGACAGATTCTCGTATGCGTAGCTGGACGTGGCTACTATCAGGAGGAGGGCAAAGAAGCCATTGAAATGAAGCCAGGCGATTGCATCAATATCCCTGCAGAGGTAAAGCACTGGCATGGTGCCGCTCCAGACAGCTGGTTCTCACATCTTGCAGTTGAGGTACCAGGCGAGGAGACATCAAACGAATGGTGCGAGCCTGTATCTGATGAAGAGTATGGCAAATTGAAATAAATATTACAAAGTACATGATGTAATACAAATTTAAACTTTTAGTATAAACCAATTTCATCCTCTGTGAGGCAGGAAGGGAGAACATATGCAATACACGAAACTTGGCAACACTGATATTGAAGTTTCAAAGCTCTGTGTTGGCTGCATGAGCTTTGGCAAGGCTGGTACAATGCACGACTGGACACTTGACCAGGCTGAAAGTGAAAAGGTTATAAAGCATGCCCTTGATTTGGGCATCAATTTTTTTGACACAGCCAACTGCTATTCCGCTGGCACCAGTGAAGAATATCTTGGCAGAGCAATCAAAAACAATATTGCAAGAGACCAGGTCGTAATCGCTTCAAAGGTCTATTTTAACGATGGACGTCTCTCAAAAGAGGCTATTAACAGAGAAATCGACGGTACACTGACAAGGCTTGGCACAGACTATCTCGATTTGTATATCATTCACAGGTTTGATTTTGACACCCCAATCGAGGAAACTATGGAAGCCCTTGATTCTCTTGTCAAAGCTGGAAAAGTCAGAGCCATCGGTGCTTCCGCCATGTATGGCTACCAGTTCTACAATATGCAGCTTGCAGCAAAAGAACATGGTCTCACAGCTTTCAGCACTATGGAGAACCACTACAATCTGCTATATCGTGAGGATGAGCGTGAGTTAATCCCTATCTGTAAGCAGATGAATGTCTCCCTCATGCCATACAGTCCGCTGGCCGCAGGTCATCTGGCTCGTGCCACATGGAGGACTGATTCCTTGAGAAGCAGGACAGACCGTGTTGCCATGGGTAAATACGACAGAATGGAAGAGCAGGACATGCAGATTGTAGCCCGTGTACATGAGCTTGCAGAGAAATATCATTGCAAGATGTCTCAGATTGCTATTGCATGGCAGTGGGCAAAGGGTGTCGCAGCACCAATTATAGGTGCTACAAAAGCAGCTTATTTTGATGACGCAGTTGGAGCATTTGACATAAATTTAACAAACGAAGATATTGCCTATCTGGAGGAAATGTATGTGCCACATCCAATTGTCGGCGCAATTAAGGAAAATCCTGCCCAGGGCGTAATGCTTCTTGATGAGAAGAAGTAGATATAAGTTTAAAATGCAATCATTAAGTTATAAATATCAGAAAGGAAACAAAATGTACAAGAATACAATTACATTAAATAACGGAGTAAAAATACCACAGTTAGGACTTGGAACATGGTTCATCGATGATGACAAGGTCGCAGATGCCGTCAAAGCCGCTGTAAAGCTTGGCTACAGACACATCGACACAGCTCAGGCCTATGGCAATGAGCGTGGAGTAGGTGAAGGCATAAGAACCTGCGGCGTCCCAAGAGAGGAATTATTTGTCGTATCAAAGGTTGCTGCCGAGCACAAGACCTATGAGGAAGCCAAGGCAGGAATCGATGAGACCTTAAAGAAGATGGGACTTGATTATCTCGACATGATGATTATCCACTCTCCACAGCCTTGGGTAGAGGTAAACCAGAGTGAGAACCGCTACAAGGAGGGTAACAGACAGGCATGGAAAGCCCTGGAAGAAGCCTACAACGAGGGCAAGCTCAAGGCTATCGGTGTATCAAACTTCCAAATTGAAGACCTTGAGAACATTATGGAGACAGCAAAGGTAAAGCCAATGGTTAACCAGGTTCTCTGCCATATCAGCAACACTCCAATCGAGCTTATCGACTTCTGCCAGAAGAGCAATATTGCAGTTGAAGCATATTCACCTATCGCCCATGGTGAGATTTTAAACCAGCCTGAGATTAAGGCTATCGCTGACAAGTACAATGTATCTGTCCCACAGCTTTGCATCAGATACACCTTACAGCTTGGAGCTATCTCACTTCCAAAGACAGCTAATCCAGAGCATATGAAGACAAACTCTGATGTAGACTTTGAGATTAGTGCAGAAGATATGCAGACACTTAAGAATTTCAAGAAGATTGAGAGCTACGGAGCAAACAGCGGTTTCCCAGTATACGGAGGAAAGCTTTAATGAATAAACCATATATAATCTGTCATATGATGATTTCAATTGATGGACGAATCGATTGTGCCATGACATCAAAGCTGCCTGGCGTAGCAGACTATTACACCAGTCTGGATTCAATAAATGTACCGACTACAGTCAGCGGAAGAGTAACAGCAGAGCTTGAGATGGCTGAGTCAGGAAAATTTATTCCAAAAAGCACTGAAATCTATGGTCAGGAGGGCTTTTCCAAAAAGGCAGATGCCAAGGGCTATGAGATAATTGTAGATACAAAGGGCAAATTGCTCTGGCCAAATGCCTCTGGCATGAACAAGCCATATCTTATCATAACCAGTGAGGATGTCACAAAAGACTACCTCGCATATCTTGACGAGCAGAATATTTCATGGATTGCCTGTGGCAAAAATCGTGTGGATTTAGTCCGTGCAAGCCAGATTCTCGCCGATGAATTCCATGTAGAAAGAATGGGAATTGTGGGCGGTTCCAAGATAAATACTGCCTTTTTAGAAGCAGGGCTTTTGGATGAAATCAGCATCCTGATTGGCGCAGGAATTGATGGTAGAGGCGGTATGCCAGCTGTCTTTGACGGACTCGATATGACACATGATGTCACAGGATTAAAGCTTATGGATGTGCAAAAATTCAACAGTGGAGCTGTCTGGATAAGATATTCGCTGTAAACACCCCATATGAGCTTATGCTTTATAAGGGCAATGGCTGAAAGAAGGTAGCATAAATAATCAAGGCTTGCGTCATACTCTGTATAGTATGCTCCGCAAGCCTTATTTCCATATATTCTATTTTTGTTGCAACTTTTAAAAGTCATTCTGTACCGCTAATCTCAGCTACGACACAAAGATTAATTTTCTCTTTGATTTGAAATAGGCAAATTTTTATTAAATATAGTATAATATTTTAATATAATCAATATGGAGC
>CAVKUD010000164.1:0-6736 GCA_963659315.1 Senegalimassilia sp.
ATGAAGCCCGGACTTTCCTCACCTGCGGTCTTTCGACACTTGCAGCCGCGATCACCTGTCCTGCACAATTTCATAATATACCAAGACTTTTGAACAAAATCAAGTGTATTAGTAAACTATTTATAAAATGTTTCTTAAAAGACGATACTTCTGTTGACTAGGCATTTTTACAAGGGTAAGATGACTCTTGTACTTAAGAATAGCAGTACAGGAAATGAGGAAGCGTAAATGAGAGAAAAATTTGCAAGATTTATGGTGGGAAGAAATGGTGCAGATGAACTGGCGAGATTTGAGTCAATATTTGTATGGGTTCTTCTCTTAATATCAATATTCTCAAGGACATGGATTTTTTATCTGCTGGCATTGGCTGTGATTGCCCATATGTATTTCAGGATAATGTCCAAAAATATCAGCAAGAGATATGAGGAAAATCAGAAATTTGTAAATTTCAGATACAGAACTGTTGTCAAATGGGATAAGATGAAAAAACGCATGGCACAGAGAAAAACTTATAAATTTTTCAAATGCCCAACCTGCAAACAGGAAGTAAGAGTTCCAAAGGGACATGGCAAAATCGAAATCACATGTCCAAAGTGCAGGGAGCATTTTGTAAAACACAGTTAATTCAAGGAGCAATATATGTTCGGGTATATCAATATTAATAGAAAGCAGTTATCTGAGGATGATTACCATACATACCAGAGCTATTATTGTGGTTTATGCCAGACACTTAAGAAAAATTGTGGCGCAAGAGGGCAGATGCTCTTAAACTACGATATGACTTTTCTGATTGTTCTGCTCACTGGCTTATATGAGCCGCAGGATGAGCAGTCAGAAACTTTTACATGTGCGGTACATCCTGCAAAGAAGAGAAAATACTGCATAAATGCGATTACAGATTATGCGGCGGATATGAATATAATACTTGCCTACCACAATCTGATTGATGATTGGAAGGACGACAGAAATTACGCCAAGAAGAAAATAGCAGATATGATAAAGTCTGACTATGAGGCAGCTGCAAAGCGTAATCCACGTCAGGCAGAAGCGGTGGAAACATACATGGAAAAGCTTGCCGCCTATGAGGAGAGCCAGGAGAGAAATATAGACCTTGTGGCAGGACTCACAGGTGAGATGCTTGGAGAGATATTTGCATGGAAGCAGGATGAATGGTATGATGAAATCAAAACTCTCGGAATGTATATGGGAAAATTTATATATATGATGGATGCCTATGAGGATTTGGAAAAGGATGAGAAGTCAAAATCCTACAATCCACTTATTTCCCTTAAGGAAGAACACGGTGACAATTTTGAGACACTTTGCAGGCTTATGATGACCAGCCTCATGTCAGAATGTGCCAAATCCTTTGAGAGACTTCCTATATTGCTTCACGCAGAGATTTTGAGAAATGTATTATATTCGGGTGTGTGGTGTAAATACGAATACATCCAGATGAAGAGAAAAAAGAGGACAGGTAAATGATGGATCCCTATCAGGTACTGGGCGTTTCACGAGGTGCCTCAGACGAGGAAATAAAAAAAGCATATAGAAGCAAGAGCAGAATGTATCATCCTGATGCCAATATAAATAACCCTAATAAGGCGCAGGCAGAGGAAAAATTCAAGGAAGTGCAGCAGGCGTATGACCAGATAATGAAGGAAAAACAGCAGGGCACTTCAGCCTATGGCAGTGGAGCAGGCAGCTATTCAGATGCAAACTTTGGAGGCTTCACAGGCAGATACTACTACAATAATGCAGGAAGCCAGTCGTCTGATTCGCCAAAGCTTCAGGCAGCGGCAAATTATATCAGGGCGAGAGCATACTCACAGGCATTAAATGTCTTAAATGATATTCCATTCTCAGAGAGACAGGGCAGATGGTATTATTACAGTGCCATGGCAAATGACGGTCTGGGCAATACAGCCACAGCCATAGAACATATCCAGAGGGCTGTGACTCTTGAGCCAAGTAATATGCAGTACAGGCAATTCCAGCAGCATCTTGAATTTGGCGGCACATGGTACTCAGACATGGGCAGAAACTATGACAGACCATATTCAGGAATGGGAAGCGTGTGCCTGAGCTTTTTGTGCCTGCAGGCGATGTGCGGACCATGCTGCTGTCTGTAAACCGCGGCCCATATTTATTATTGAGTCATAACTCATAGTGCCTAGTGGCTTATTTGACATTAGTTTATATACCAATATAATTTACAATTTATATTCGTACCACTCATCAGCAGTCTGTACGAAACCAATAGACAAAAACATAGCCTGACTCTGCTTGTTAAAGGAATAGATATTAGCCTTAACAGAGGTCATACCCTTTTCCTTGGCAAGCAGAATCATGTCTAAGACACAGCGTCTGCCAATGTGCATATTCTGATAATCCTTACAAATCACAATAGCAATCTCAGAATTATCCCGCAGAGAAACATCCCCCACAAGCACCCCGTTAAACTCAATATAGAAGCAGTCGCCATGGGCACAGAGATAGTCATACATATTATGTAGAAGCTCAAGAGTGTATGGTTCATCCCTGTTGTCAACCTGTTTGCAAATATCCAAGTCCTGATACCATGGAAGTGCCACCTCGTCATTCCTGTAGTATGGAATCAGAGTAATTTCGCCATCTATAAATCTTTTTGTCATAATATATCTCCTCGTATTATATATTCTTATGTATTTCCTTTTGGGTTGTCAAATGTCCTTTTGGGTTGAAGATGTAGAGTTTTGTAAAATGTTGCGTTTTATAAAATGAACGTTCAAAAAACATCTATAAGTATAATATCCTTAATTGCAAAATGTTCAAAGCTGTATCCTAAAATGCAAGATATTAAAATACAATATCAAAAAATATTTCAAAAATAGTAAATTAAAAATAGTAAATCTCAATATTCAAATATAAAAAGAAACACATAAAACAACAACTTAAAAATCCTTCAAACCCAGGTGTCAGAAGGTACTCAAAACAAAAATCGGCATGTGGTGCAAATATATATACTGGTTTGTGACTGTGAAGAATATTAGATTTTCTTAATGTTCTGTGCGTTTCCCAGCAACACGGCAACAGGACGTTGCCGTGAGTAAGGCTTGAGCCATGGATGGCGAATGCCGCACGGTTGCGTCAAGTATAGAACACCTGACTCAGAACATTTAGAAAATCTTATATTCGTAACTCGGAACAAACCAGTATATATATTTGCACCACATGCCTGCACAATCTACAAAGTACCTTCTGACACCGTCATATAGGTCATATAGTCATATCTGCATGTGATGAGGCATTTTATTCCAATGAATCAGGAACCCCATCTCCATCCAAATCAACCCCACGAGCCCCGATATCCACAGTATTGAGCGTCCTCCTCTTAAGACGAGCTGCCTCAGACTGCTTCAAAAGATAAGCCTTAATCTCCTTAGCATGCTTCACATGCACCAGAGTAAGCTCAGGATTAGTAATATCACCTGTGTAGCAGACTACAGTGCCGAGACCAAAGATTCTCTCCCAGAAAGAAGTAGTGAGCTTCACATCCTGTACCTTGTACATATAGCAGTCATCCTCGACCACATTTAAGAATCCAGTATCGATTGTTATAAGCTCAGGTGTTATAGTATACTTTGTGAAAGTCCAAGGCAGACCAAAGAAAAGTATTCTTTTGCGCTCCTTGAAAATAACAGCATCTTCATCATTAACAGTTCCATTTGCATTTTGTTTTTCAGCCATAATAAACTCCTTTATGTATTTATTATTTTTATTAATTAAATTCTACTATAAAAATAATTAGTTGAAAAGAAAATTAGTCAATTCAAGTCTTGAATTTGAAAAATTATTGATTATACTATTATAGAAATCTACAAATGTGTTTTTATAGGAGGCAAATTATGCGACATTTAATGAGTCCTTTGGACTTCAATGTGGACGAGCTTGACAAGCTTTTAAATCTGGCAAATGATATTGAAGCTCATCCTGAGAAATATGCTCATGCCTGTGAGGGAAAGAAGCTTGCAACCTGCTTCTATGAGCCTAGTACAAGAACAAGGTTAAGCTTTGAAGCCGCTATGTTAAATCTTGGTGGTTCTGTTTTAGGTTTTCACAGTGCTGATTCTTCATCGGCTTCAAAAGGAGAAAGTGTTTCAGATACAATTCGCATTATTTCCTGCTACGCAGATATATGTGCCATGCGTCATCCAAAGGAAGGGGCACCACTCGTAGCGTCACAGAAATCTAAAATCCCAGTCATCAATGCTGGAGATGGTGGTCATCAGCACCCAACACAGACACTTACCGATCTTCTCACAATTCGTTCCCTTAAAGGAAGACTTAACAATTTAACAATTGGTCTTTGTGGCGATTTGAAATTCGGCAGGACTGTACATTCTCTGATTGAGGCTATGATTAGATATGACAACGTGAAGTTTGTCCTTATCTCACCGGAGGAATTGAGAATACCTGACTATGTCCGTGATGATGTCCTGACTGCAAACGGTATAGAGTTTAAAGAGGTTGAAAAGCTTGAGGATGCCATGTCAGAGCTGGATGTCTTATACATGACAAGAGTCCAGAGAGAGCGTTTCTTTAATGAGGAAGACTATGTGAGATTAAAGGATTTTTATGTGCTCACCAAGGAAAAGATGGAGCTTGCAAAGGATGATATGCTAGTACTCCACCCACTTCCAAGAGTTAATGAAATATCGGTTGAGGTAGATGATGACCCAAGAGCATGCTACTTTAAGCAGGCACAGTATGGTGTGTACGTCAGAATGGCACTTATACTGACATTACTTGGATTAGCTTAATAGGAGGATAATATGTTAAATATCAGTGGAATACATGAGGGCTTTGTGCTTGACCATATCAAAGCAGGAGACAGCCTTAAAATATATCATGACTTGAACCTTGACAAGCTTGATTGTACAGTTGCCATTATTAAAAATGCAAAGAGCAACAAGATGGGCAAGAAGGATATTATCAAGGTGGAGTGCCCAATCGAAGCCCTTGACCTTGATATACTTGGATTTATAGACCATAATATCACGGTAAATGTCATACAGGGTGACAAGATTGTGGCAAAGAAAGCCCTTTCCCTTCCAAAGGAAGTAAAGAATGTAATAAAGTGCAAAAACCCAAGATGTATCACATCTATAGAGCAGGAGCTTGACCAGATATTCGTTCTCACAGATGAGGAGAAGGAAGTCTACAGATGCAAGTACTGCGAGGAAAAATACACTAATCAGGTGTAAAAGTTCATAAGTTATGATATAATAATCGGATAGGTTTTTGCCTATCCGATTATTTTAACAGCGGAGGACGTAGATAGATTTGGCAAAGTATGCAAATGTCATAGTGGACATTTCACATGAAAAATTGGATAAGACTTTTCAGTATGGGATTCCAGATGACATTGCTTCTGACATACAGGTGGGAGTGCAGGTGGATATCCCCTTTGGCAGCAGGACAATTAGTGGATATGTGGTGGAGATAACAGATATTCCAGAGTATGACGTGTCAAAGATAAAGCCACTGATAGGAGTCAAGGCAGGAAGTGTTGCCATGGAGTCAAGGCTTATCACCCTGGCTGGATGGATAAAGAGAAATTATGGTTCGACTATGAATCAGGCTCTTAAGACAGTCATTCCCATAAAGAAAAAGACAAAAGAGATTAGGAAAAGGACAATACACCTGATACCTGATGACAGGGAGGCAAGAGACAGGCTCGCCCTGTATGAGAGCAAACACCAGACTGCCAGGGCAAGGCTTTTGAGAGAACTGATTACAGAAAAAGAGCTTGACTATTCGGTTGTCACTTCAAAGCTTAATATATCTGCTTCCGTCATAAAGGCACTCTGTGAGCAGAATATTATCACTGTCACAGATGAGAAAAGCTACAGAAATCCTGTGAAGCACCTTGAGAGTAAGGGCTACAATATAGTCCTCAATGAAAACCAGCAGGCGGTTGTGAGCCAAATCACAGGCGACATGGACAGGGATTGCCATTATACATATCTCTTAAAGGGTGTGACTGGAAGCGGTAAGACAGAGGTATACATGGAGCTTATAGCCCATACCATAAGTCAGGGCAGACAGGCAATCGTGCTGATACCTGAGATTGCGCTTACCTACCAGACTGTTATGAGATTTTACAACAGGTTTGGGGACAGGGTATCTATTATGAATTCCAGATTGTCCCAGGGCGAGAGATATGACCAGTTCGAGAGGGCTAAGTCAGGAGATATTGATATAATGATTGGCCCAAGGTCAGCCTTGTTCACACCATTTTCAAATCTTGGACTTATTATAATAGATGAGGAACATGAGAATTCCTATAAGAGTGAGGGAGTTCCAAGATATCATGCAAGGGAGACTGCCATAGAATATGCCCGCATGTGCAATGCCAGCGTAGTGCTGGGCTCGGCAACCCCTTCAATAGACAGCTATTACAATGCGCAGATTGGCAGATATAAGCTTTTGGAGTTAAAGACCAGAGTGGATGACAAGCCACTTCCTGATTGCGAAGTCATTGACTTAAGGCAGGAACTAAAAAATGGCAACCGGTCTATTCTAAGCATAAGGCTTCAGGAACTGATGGAGGACAGGCTTAGAAAAGACCAGCAGACCATGCTTTTTATAAACCGCCGTGGCGTGGCAGGATTTATGTCGTGCAGAGCCTGCGGATATGTGGTAAAATGTCCACATTGTGATGTGTCTTTAAGCCAGCACAACAATGGCAGGA
>CAVKUD010000165.1:0-6702 GCA_963659315.1 Senegalimassilia sp.
GGTAAGCACTACCCACCAGACAGCTGTAATGATAAAGGCTGCCGACATTGCAGCCATCTGTGAAAGTCCGATTTTATCTCCGAATAATACCAGTAATAATCCTAAGACAAACGGCACGCAGCTGCCTATATATCCCCAGGCAAAGCCACGGGATGACACATCATCCATTCTCTCCTCTGTGGTTACGTCGTTAATCATGGAATCATAAAACACAAGGCTTGCAGAATATCCGCATTTTGCAACAATATAGATAATCAGGAAAATAAGCCATGATGTAGTCATTCCCATCATACAGCAGCCTATGGCTCCGATTACCAGACTGCCAATAAAAATCGGCTTCTTGTAGCCCTTAAAGTCTGTAATTGTTCCAAACACAGGTCCCAGCACAGCAACAATCACTGTTACAATAGATGTGGCATAACCCCAGTATGCCATATACTGCACCTGGCTTAAGCCTGCCTGTGATGAAATAGCATTGAAATAAATAGGAAAAAGTGTAGATACAAGCAGTGTAAAAGCAGAATTGCCCACATCATACAAGACCCACGATTTTTCCAGATTAGTCAGTTTTAGTTTACTCATTTACTCTCCCTCTCTCGTGCTGATATGCACTATGTAATGTTTAGCAGGTTATCCCTGCATACTTACATATTATAAAAGCACCCCGCAGGGTGCTTCTATCTGTAACAGGAGAAATCATTGTAAACTGCCTGTAAAATCTTTAATTTGAAAATATGTATCTGCCCTTGCCTTCTTCCTTAGCCTTGTACAAAGCCCTGTCAGACTTCTTGTACATCTCATAATAGCCGTCCTCACAGGCACTTGCCAGACAGATTCCCATGCTTACGCTGATCTGATAGCCGTCATATTCGCAGGAAATAGCTTTAAATATTCTATCTACTATATCATAGATGTCATCCTCCTGCTTGTAGGTCACAAATACCACGAATTCATCACCGCCATATCTTGCAGCAATGTCCTGGTCTTCCCTGATACAGCCCTTTAAGACCTCTGCCACCTTTTGCAATACGCAGTCACCAAAGTAGTGTCCTCTTGTATCATTAATCTTTTTAAATAAATCAATATCAAAAATAATGAATGCTGCATCCATGTATTTCTGGTTATCAATCTTGCTCTTTATGAGTACCTCGCCGGTCACATGATTGTAGAGTCCTGTGAGCAGATCCGTTGACGCCTGCTTTTCAAGGGCTTCTCTCATAAACTCCTGACGATAGCGGTCCGTCACATCACGAAGGCTCACTATGCCTATGACATCACCAGTCATCTTATCCTGTGCCAGATATATGGTCTTATTAATCCACATCTCAACACCAAAAGAATCCAATGTACGGTAATCCTGATTTAAGAGGGACTTTCCTGCTCTGTATTCCTCCACAAGGCTCTCAGATGTGGCATATCTTCTGTATTCCTCTATAGTATCTTCCGATACACGATTCTGCCAGCGGCTGCAATATTCGTTATATGAGCCAGATTTATACATATCAACAGTATTTAAAACCTTTATGACACCATTACCGCCCTTATCCTTCTGGAATAAATCACTGTCTATACTGTCCTTTGTAAAGTTGACCTGATACAGGACAACAGATTCTGTGAGGAGGGCATCCCTGTACTGCTCTGCTGTCTGCAAAAGCTTTCTAAGCTCAGCGTTTTTCTTTTGTATAATATCATCATACTCATAACGGTGGGACACATCACGGAATGTAACTGTAATCTCATCACAGACCGTCTCAGGCATAAGTGTGACACATATCCACTTAACT
This sequence comes from Senegalimassilia sp., assembly GCA_963659315.1. Taxonomy (GTDB): domain Bacteria; phylum Bacillota; class Clostridia; order Lachnospirales; family Lachnospiraceae; genus Roseburia. The sequence goes on from CAVKUD010000165.1 coordinate 1,785, forward strand.
CCGTCTCTCTTCATGAAGCGGTAATCCCTGCGCAGATTGTAGGGCTTATCACTTTCTCTCTGAGCCTTTATACACTGAAAAAGAGAATCCTCGGCTAAGAGCCTGCCCAGATTCTCTCTATCCTCGCAATAGCAAAACTTTTCCAACATATCTAACCAGCTATCAAGAGACAGTACTTTTCCTTCGCCAGCCTCATCCTTGACATCATAAACACAAGTGACAGCCTTATCGTCGAGATTAATCTGATAAATGCCCTCAAACTGTCTTGATATCATTGTAAGTACTCTTTTTTCCAGCTCGTAATTTTTGTCCATTTTTTATCCCCAATCATCTGCATCTTGTATATACAATTTGCCATATCAGGGTTATTATACCACTATTTGTATAAATGACAAATCATTTGTCGAAAATTGTTACATTTTGTTGGTTACTGCTTCTCATATAAAAATTCTTCTGGAAGTGTCACTCCAAAATCCTTTGCCAGATGACGGAAATCATCAGGCCTGATTGTCTGACGCTTGCTGTTTTGCATTGAGAGCATCTTTACAAGAATCTCTGCTGACTTCTCCGCTGTGTGCATGAGTCCAAAGGTCAGATCAAAGTCAAAGCCTGCTGCAAACATGCCATGGTGTGCCCAGATTGCCAGGTCATACTTCTTCATAAGCTCACTTGTTGCAACCGCAATCTCTCTACCACCTGGTACCATCCATGGAACCACTCCGATTCCATCAGGGAATACAACAGGGCACTCTGTTGCCATCTCCCAAAGCTCTCTTGTGAATACCTTGTCCTCAAGTGGAAGTACAAATGTAAGTGCTATGATATTTGTTGTGTGGGCATGGTATACAACCCTGTATCTCTCGTCCTGAAGCTTCTTGACCTCGAGGTTCATAAGGTGGCTTGGAAGCTCAGATGTAGGTCTGCCGCCATTTACCAGTCCCCAGACAATGCGGTAGTTCTCGCCCTTGTCGTCCAGCTCTATCATGCAGATGCTGTCCTCTGGCTTGATAATTACATTTCTAAAATATTTTCCACTTCCTGTCACAAGGAAATACTCATTTGCAAGATTAGGTACGCTTGTGCCGATTGGCTGCCATTCCTTCGCTGCAAAATTTTCCTTTACAGACTCTACCTCCTCTGGCTTCACACGGTATGAGAGGTTTCCGCCATTTCTCTCGTGCCAGCCCTGCTCCCAGCCATCATTGGCCATGCGAATAAATCCCTGTACAAACTCTGCATCTAAAAATTTCATAATTATCCTTCTTTCATATATTTTTCATTGTTCTTGCATTTGTTACTGCTTACATTAACCTGTCCTTAACATACTTAGCGTAGAATTACCTACATATAATATCAACTGGCACATCAAGGATTTTTGCAACCTTGAGAATTGTGTCAATATGTCTGCCCACTGCTGCTGCCATGTGATGTGTTGGTCCAGCTTCACTCCATCTGTTACAGAACTCTCTTGCTCCTATAGAGAAACGGGTTCTCATATTTGTATCTCCAAAGGTAAATATAGGTCCGTCCTCGTTTACTCCCTCAGCCACAACAAACTTGAAATGTCCGTCCTTATCCTGGGTGATTCCCAGATATGTGACATCTCCTGCAGGTGGGTAAAACTGTGTGAGATAACCACCGCCAGTCTTGCCATGAAATACAGGCACGATCTTCATAGTAGGCTTTTTTGCCTGGGATATGTCTGCATCTCCTGAGCCAGAATGACCTATAATACAGATGTCCTCATTAAAATCTATGGAATACATCTCAGAGAGCTGGCCTGTACCTGCAATAGTCTTTAAGATGCTCATTGCCATGGCAACCTTGATATCACCCTCAACTGCACAGGCTGTTCCCTGCTTTATAAGCATTGAAAAGGCTGGGATAAGCATACTGTCAAGCTTTCCTGCCACTCCCTGGGCAAATCCATCATAGTGTGAGGCAACCATTCCAAGGTCTTCTTCCTTTACCCATTCCTCAAAGGCAACTACGTATTTTGCCATGTCCCATACGGTTTCAATTGTGGCTGGCTGACCATCCTTATCTGGTGCAATATCAAATGTATCGAGAATGTCCTCAGCCTTTGCCCTTATGGCAGCCTCATCTGTGATATGGTCTGCAATCGCCCACATTTTTTCCCAGTCAAACTGCTTGGTGTAGAGTCCCATCCTGTTGTAGAGGTTTGTCTCATCGATATACAAATCCATCATGCCAGGATATGGTCTGCCAATCTGGGCAAGGTTTGTGTAGCGGAATCTTCTGCGCACCTGGGCAGCCCTGCACCACTCATCGATTTCCTTTGCCACATAGTCGTCACCGCCTTCTACGACACCGGTGATAACTGCATGTCTCTTTCCAGCACGCTCAAGGTCTGCAACCATCTCACCCACTGCACCGCAGGCATACAGCTCGCCAAGCCATTTTGGAGTGTCTGTATTTGCATAATCAGGAGCCTTAAGCTTCTGCACATTTACAAGCACAACCGGTACATTTAAGTCCCTGACTGCTGGCAGCATATTGTAGCTTGTAGCATAGGTGAGCAGCTGCAAAATCACTAAATCCACGTCTGCTGCCCTGAATTTATCTCCTGCTGCCATAGACAGCTCCTTTGTGGTTACGATTCCACCATCAATGATTTCTACTGTGTCTGGAATTGTCTTTTTAAAAGCCTCATACTGTGCCTCAAACTCTGGCACCAGTGTAGGAAACTGTGGAAGGTATGCCCCAAGTGCTATCGAAAACACACCGACCTTTGCCTTAGTCTCAACTAACATAAAATCCTCCTTTACTCATACACCTTTATGTCAAAAGATTTATATATACAGCTTCTTGCGTCCTTTAAGTCCCCAAGTGCCTTATCCGCTATCATCTGAACAGCAATATTTCCTATTGCAGTTGCCTCTGTAGGTCCTGCAAGAACAGTTCTTCCAGTATATTTTGCTGTGAGGCGGTTCAGGTAATCTGCGTTTGCGCCTCCACCTACCACATGGATATTCTGGTAAATACAACCTGTCTGGGATTCCAGCTCAAGCAGGGTATCTGCATAGCATTTTGCCAGACTGTTATATATAACTGCGGCAACCTCTGCCACTCCCTCTGGCACCTGCTGCCACGATTCTGCGCAGGCTTTCTGTACCTCTTCTGTCATGTTTTCAGGGGCTAAAAACCTATCGTCATTTGCATCAACTACTGATTTGATGTCACAGGTGGATGCAGCATCACATATCTCTCCATATGTAAAGGCTGCTCCTATCTCCTTCTTAACCGACTGTATCATCCACAAGCCCATGATGTTTTTTAAGAACCTGTAGGTATGATTGTAACCGCCCTCATTGGTGAAATTGTTGAGCATGGCTCTCTTTGTACAATTTGCCTGCTTAAGCTCTGTACCCATAAGTGACCATGTACCAGAGCTGATATAAAGCACATTCTCATCATTACTTGGCACCGCAGCAACCGCCGAGCCTGTATCGTGGGTGGCTGGCAGGACAACCTTGCAGTTATAGCCAAGCTCTCTCTGTACATCCTCCCTCAAACCCCCAATTACTGTCTGAGGCTCACTGATTGGCAGAAATATCTTTGTCGGATAGCCGAGCTTCTCTATTCTGTCCCTGTCCCAGTCTCTTGTAGCTGGGTTTACCAGCTGGGTCGTGGTGGCATTGGTGTACTCCTGTGCCTTGACACCTGACAGGAGAAAATTAAGATAGTCTGGAATCATCAGAAATGTCTCTGCCTGTTCCAAAAGCTCAGGTTTATTTTCCTTAAGCGCCATCAGCTGATAGATACTGTTAAATATCTGCTTCTGGATACCTGTTGTGGCATACAGCTCATCAGGTGATACCTTTTCATACACCTTTGCATCCATGCCCTTAGTGCGGTCATCCCTGTAGGCTACTGCATTTCCAAGCCTCCTGTCATCCTTATCGAGGAGCACAAAATCCACAGCCCAGGTGTCTATGCCCACGCTCTCTGGGATTTTTCCAAGCTCCTTACACTTTTTCATGCCGCTTATGACATTGGAAAACAGCTCATCAATGTCCCATATTTTCTCTCCGTCTGCGTCCTTCATGCCATTTGGAAAACGATATATCTCCTCAAGAATCATTTTACCGTCTTCCAGGTGTGCTAAAATATGTCTTCCACTAGATGCCCCAATATCAATTGCTAAATAGTATTTGTCCATATCTTTCCTCCGTTTTCTAATATGATTATAGGAGGCTTCTGGGCATAAAAAAAGAACACCTTTTGTTTAAAAAAGTGTCCTTATTTGCAATTTGTAAAACTTCCGTTGATGCTTATATAAGTTTAATTATTTTGTTTTACTAATTTTATATCATACCCTAAAGCATTAACCAAATTACAAAACAACTTTAGAGATGGGCTATGCTCATTCTTTTCCATTCTCGATATTGCCTGCTGTTTATTTCCAGTAAGTGCTGCCAGTTTATTCTGAGAAATATTTTTTTCTTTGCGCAATTTTGTAACTTCCTGAATAAGTTCTTTTTCTCTTTCAGATGCAAGTAATGTCGGTGCCGGCATATCTTCCTTTTTCATTAAAGGAATCTCCCCTTTATCAATTGCAACAGCTTCTAATAATCCCTGCATAGTATCATCAAAAAATTTGCTCATGATTACACCTCCTTCAAAATTTTTATCATTGCCTTGAATGCCTTCTTTTCATCTTCAGTCAAATCGTCTTTTTCATTTTTAGTATATACATTAATAAAATATATTATCTCTTTAATTTCAATATCGATATATATAACACGTGCTCCACCACGTTTACCTTTCCCCTTATTTTCCATTGGAATACGAATCTTTCTTAATCCACCCGTGCCTTGAACAGCATCACCAGCCTTTGGATTTTCTAGCAAAGCATTTTCAAGATTTCTTAAATCTTCATCTGTTAACCCTAGTT